>JBOHCO010001036.1:0-2633 GCA_050698895.1 Streptosporangiaceae bacterium | reverse complement strand
CGACCGCGCTGCGCGGCGCCGCCGCCATGCGCTACGCGGTGGGGCCGGACCGCCGGGTCGGGGTCGCCCTGGCCGACGTGCTCCGGCTGCCGGTCGGGGACGCGCGGGCCGACCTGCTGCTGGACCGCGGCTGCTTTCATTACCTGCCGCCCGGCGGCCGGGACGAGTATGCGGCCGAAGCGCGGCGGATACTGCGGCCGGGCGGCCGGTTCCTGCTGCGGGCCTGCCGGACCGCCGCCGGGGTCGCCAACGACCTGACCGTGCCCGTCATCGAGCGAGTGTTCGCGGGCTGGACCATCGAGTCGATCACGGCCGAGGACATCGTCTCCGACACCCGGCGCATGCCCAGCCTGACCGTCCGCCTGACCAGCCCCGCCCCCGGCCCGCACCAGTAGTTCAGATCGTCGGTGCCACGGACCGGTAATCCGAACTGGTCACGGGTGCTGGTGCGGGCGTGACTGAGGAGCCGGGAGTTAACTCCCGCCACCCCCCTCAGTCACACCACCCACAAGGTGTGAGAGCAGTTCGGATCGTCGGGTCTATAGGCCGGATGATCCGAACTGCTGACGCAGCCTGATGCTGGTGTGACAGGCGGGGCGTAAGGCGCTCGGTCAAGAGGCCTCGCCGGCCGCGCTCGTCACATCAGCCACAGACTGGCGGGCCAGTTCGGATCGTCGGTGTCATCGGCCCGGTGATCCGAACTACTGACAGGCTGCGGTGCGGGCGATGCTGATGGGGCGGGTGGAAGGGTCAGCTCTGGGGGTTCAGCGCGACTGGCAGGTGGGCCGGGCCGCGCAGGTTGATGCGCCCGTTCCAGGTCACCTCGCCGTCCAGGGCCAGCCCGGGGAACCGGGCGGTCATCCGGCCCAGCGCGATGGCGGCCTCCAGCCGGGCCAGCGACGCGCCCAGGCAGTGATGCGGCCCGGCGCCGAATGACACATGCTGCCGGGCGTTCTCCCGGTCGAGCCGGAGCTCGGCCGCGTCCGCGCCCCAGAAGCGCTCGTCCCGGTTGGCCGAGCCCAGGCTGGCCAGCACGAACGCCCCGGCCGGGATGGTCACCCCGCCGAGGGTCACCGGCTCCAGGGTGACCCGCCGGGTGGCCTGCACCGGGCTGTCGTAGCGCAGCAGCTCCTCCACGCCGTTGCCGGCCAGGGCCGGGTCGTCGCGCAGCGCGGCCAGCTGGGCCGGGTGCCGCAGCAGGGCCAGGGTGCCGCCCGCGATGAGGTTGACCGTGGTCTCGTGCCCGGCGATGTACAGCAGCAGGGTCTGCGCGATCAGCTCGTCGTCGTCCAGCACGTCGCCGTCGTCCTCGGCGTTGACCAGCGAGGTGAGCAGGTCATCGGCGGGGTTGGCGCGCTTCCAGGCGATCATCTCGGCCGCGATGGCGGACAGCTCGGCGTCGGCCTCGGCGATCGCGGCCACCAGCGCCGGGTCGGCCACCGGCTCCAGCGACCGGACCAGGGTGCCGGTCAGCTGCCTGATCCGGGCGTGGTCGGCGGGCGGGGTGCCGAGCATCTCGGCGATGACCGCGAACGGCAGGGGGAAGGCCAGCGCGTCCACCAGGTCCACCCGGCCCGCGTCCTGCGCCGCGTCGAGCATGCCGTCGACCAGCTCGGTGATGCGCGGCGTCAGGGCCCGGATAGCGCGCGGGGTGAACGCCTTGGACACCAGCCGGCGCAGCCGGGTGTGGTCGGGCGGGTCCCGGTCGAGCATGGACAGCCCGGTGGCCCGCTCGGCGTCGTAGCCGTCGCCGTAGAGCTGGTCGCGCAGCTCACGGAACGGGCCCTCGGCCACGTTGCGGTCCTCCACGGACATCCCGGCCCGCAGCAGCCAGGCCACGTCCTCGTAGCCGGTGAGCAGCCAGAAGCCCATCGGGTGCTGGTAGACGGGCGCGGCCGCGCGCAGCGCGGTGTACTGCGGGTAGGGGTCGTCGGTGAAGCCGGGCGCGAAGGGGTCGAAACGGGGCGGGGGCAGGGTCTGGGTCACGGGCGGGCTCCTTCCGCCGGCATGTATTTCCGCCGGTAACAGACTTCCGCCGCGAATATATCCGTCGGACACATACACGACGACTGTTACATACACAGCGTATGTCACTATACTCAGCGCATGCAGGAGGCCGTCAAGAGCCGCCGGGAGATGTACTCCGAGGCCACCAGGGCCGCGCTGGTGGACGAGGCCACCCGGCTGTTCGCCGGGCGCGGGTACGCCCAGACGTCCCTGGAGGACGTGGCCTCCGCCAGCCAGGTGACCCGCGGCGCGGTGTACCACCACTTCGCGGGCAAGCAGGCGCTGTTCGAGGCGGTGCTCGACCGCCAGGAGACGCGGGCCATCGCCGAGATCACCGCCGCCGCGACCGCCGCCGACCCGTGGGAGGCGGCGCTGCTGGCGCTGGACGCCTTCCTGGACCAGTGCTGCGACCCGGTCTACGGCCGCCTGGTCTGGCTGGAGGGGCCGGCCGCGCTGGGCTGGCACCGCTGGCGGGAGTGCGAGGAGAAGTACGCCTTCGGCCTCGTCGAGCGCTTCGTCACCGCGCTGGTGGACCAGGGCTACCTGGCCGACCAGGCGGTGGGCAGCCTGGTCCGGTTCTCGTTCTGGATGCTGGGCGGGGCCGGCCTGGCGCTGGCCGAGGCGCC
>JBOHCO010001035.1:0-2491 GCA_050698895.1 Streptosporangiaceae bacterium | reverse complement strand
GTCCGCGTCCGGCTACCCGGACCGCGCCGGCCGGGCTGACAGCGCGCGAGCAGGAGGTCCTGGCGCTGATCACGGAGGGCCTGCCGGACCGCGAGATCTCCGAGCGGCTGTTCATCTCCGAGCGGACGGTTCACCACCACGTCTCGGCGGTGCTGTCCAAGATCGGGGTCTCCTCGCGGACCGCCGCCGCCCGCGAAGCCGCCCGGATGGGCATCGGCGCGGCCTAGCCGTCGGCGCTGCGTAGCCAACGGCGCCGCGTAGCCAACGGTGCCGCGTAGGCACCGGCGCTGCGTAGGCACCGGCGCCGCCAAACTAGGCAATCCCCCGGCCCAAGCCGGGCATTTCTGCTGATCATCGGGCGGGTCTGCGCTGCCTACGGTCGTAGCGGTTAGCCCGACGACCGGAAGGGGGCGGCCAGTGCCGCTTTTCATGGATGTTCACGAGATCGCCGGCGGCGTGGCCATGGACGACGTCGCCAGCGCCCACCTCGCCGACCTGAAGACGCAGGCCGCCCACGACGTCCAGTACCTGCGGTACTGGGTCGACGAGGCGGCCGGACGGGTGTTCTGCCTGGTCGAGGCGCCGTCGCCCGAGGCCGCCGCCAGCGTGCACCGGGAGGCCCACGGACTGGTCGCCGATCACATCTACCGGGTCCAGGAAGGATCCTAGGAAGGAGATAACCGTGCGACCAATGCGCATGGTGGGACTCGGCAGCATCGCGGCGGTAGCCCTGGCCGCGAGCCTGTCAGCGCTCCCGGCCCAGGCCCGGCCCGTACCACCAGGACCAGGCCCGGGCGGCTATCCCACGAAGGCCCTGATCCCCTCGCCGGGGAACGCGGCTACCGCGGACCCGCCGCACATGACGGCGGCCGCGCACCGGAAGATGAGCATGGCCTCAGCCGGGCCCGACCTCACCCAGCAGCTCGCGACGGCCCGGCTCGCGACGGCGAAGTACGCGACCAACCTGAGCCGGGCCAAGGCCGACGGCTACCAGATCATCACGATGATGATGCCGAACATGGGCTTTCACTTCATGAACCCGAAGGTCCAGGGCTTCAGCATCCGCAGGCCCCAGATCCTGGTCTACGAGCACCACGGCAGTCAGTGGCAGCTCGGCGCCCTGGAGTGGGTCTTCCTGAAGATGCCGAAGAATCCGCCGCTGCCGAACGCCACGTTCGGCTCCTTCCCGGCGGCCTGCCACTACCGGGACGGCACCTTCATCCCGGACCAGAATCAGAAGACGTGCCCGAAGCGGGCCCCGCACACCGGGGCCAAGTTCACCTTCTGGCACCCCGACCTGGTCACGATGCACGTCTGGGTCTGGTACCCCAACCCAGCCGGGCTGTACTCCAGCACGAACCCGCTGGTTGCCCCGTTCAACCGCGGCTGACGTCCAGCCGCCGGGCGGCCCGGGCCTGAGGGCCCGGTCCGCCCGGCTGGGCGCCGCGCCAGAACGGATCCATCACCTCTCCCCGGCCAGATCGGCCGAGATGTCACGGCTGCCGTAGCCCTCGGGCGCGGCCACCTCGACAACCGGCTCGGGACGGTCATCGAACTCCAGCCGCAGCGCCCGCGCGATGGTCGCGTGCATGTCGTACATGCAGGTGATGTAGGTGAGCTGCAGGATCTCCTGATCGGACAGATGCTGCTGGAGCTGGGCGAAGACCTCGTCCGGCACCCGCCCGCCGTTCAGGACGAGCCCGTCCGTATAGGCCAGGACAGCCCGTTCCAGCGGCGAGTAGCAGTCGGCCGTCGGCCAGTGCGGAATGGACTGGATCCGCTCCTCCGACATGCCCAGCGCCCGCATCTGCTTGCAGTGCTGCGAGAACACGAACTGGCTGCCGCGCGCCCAGCCGGCCCGGCACTGCCCGAGCTCGCGGAGCACCGGGTCCAGGGCAGCGCTGCGGTACAGGGCGAAGCCGCGGACGGCATGCCGGAACACGTCGGGGGACTGGGCGAACACCGTCCACCAGTTACCGGGCGAGCCGGTCGCGGTGCCGTGGTCAACAGCCGGGTCGCGGTCAGGCGCGAACAGGCGGTCGTAGAAGTAGAGGATGCGCTCGTCGGTGACCTCGGCGCGGGGGACCTCACGCAGGCGCGGCATGCTTCTCCTTCGCGACGGCCCGGTCGGCCGAGGTCTTCGGCTGGTGGGAGACGTCCGCGCTGGTGAAGGCTCGCGTCCAGCAGGCGAACTCCAGGAGGATCCCGTCCGGGTCCTGGAAGTAGAACGACCGGACGAACACCCCGTCGTACATCTCGCGGGACACGCCGTACGGGCTGTCGTCGTGGTTGAGGATCGGGCTCACCTCGACGCCCCTGGCCTTCAGCCGGCGCCGGTAGTCCTCGAACTTGCCCGCCGGGACATGGAAGGCGACGTGGTTCATCGAGCCGACCGCGCTGAGCAGATCGCCCTGCTCGGGCCGGCTCCTCGGGGCCGAGACGCCGGGGACGCCGTCCGGTGCGTCCGGGAACCAGAAGAACGCCACGCAGT
>JBOHCO010001034.1:0-2188 GCA_050698895.1 Streptosporangiaceae bacterium | reverse complement strand
CAGCAATTGCTCGAGTCGATGGGCCTGGGCGGGCGCCAGCGTCACCGGCCGACGGAGCTGTCCGGCGGCGAGCAGCAGCGGGTGGCCATCGCGCGCGCCCTGGTCAACCAGCCGCGGGTCATCTTCGCCGACGAGCCCACCGCCAACCTGGACTCCGCCTCCGCCCGGACTGTCATGCAGACCCTCCGCAAGCTGCGCGACACCCTCGGCGTGACGGTCGTGTTCGTCTCCCACGACCCCGACGACGCCCAGTACGCCACCCAGCTCATCCATCTCAGCGACGGCCGGATCGCCGAGGACGACACCGCCGCCCCGGCCGGCGGCAGCCACGAGGTCAGCGCGGTGCGGCCATGACCGGCCTGCGACTGTCGGCGTTCCTGGCCGGCCGGGCCCTGGCCCGCAGCAACTACGGCATCGCCGCCGCCACCACGCTCATGATGCTGCTGATCTACGTCAGCCTGCTGTTCCTGCCCTCGCTCATCCAGGGCGCCATCGACCGGGTCAACTCCGCCCTGGTCGACACCCTGACCAGCAACATCGTCATTACCCCGGGCGGCCAGGGCACCGCCATCAATGACGTCGGCTCCTACCTGGACAAGATCAGGGGCACCGACGGCGTGGCCGCCGCCACCGCCGTGTACCACGCCGGCACTCAGGTCTCCTTCGGGGCCAACTCCGGCTCCTGGCCCGTCGACGCCATCGACCCGGCCAGCTACGGGCAGGTGTTCACCACCCCGCGCAACCTCATCGAGGGCCACGCCCTGTCCGCTGGCGACACCAATCAGGTCCTGCTCGGCATCGGCATCGCCGGGGCCGGCCAGGCCCAGGTGCGCGGCTACCGGGCCTCGCTCCAGGCCGTGCACGCCGGCGACCACGTCAGCATCACCCTGACCAGCGGCAAGGCCGTCACCTTCACCGTGGCCGGGATCTTCAACGACCAGTTCCCGCAGGCCGACGGCAACGCCTACATCACCCAGACCGAGGCCAGCAAGCTCGAGCCCGCCAGCGCCGGCCAGGCCACCGCCATCTATGTCCGCACCCGCGGCGGCACCACCGACAGCCAGGAGGTCAGCCGGCTAGCCAAGCTGCGCGGCGGGATGAAGTTTCAGACCTCCGCCGACCTCGGCGCCGCCGTCCACGACCAGACCGCCAGCTACCAGCTGATCAGCGACATCCTCAAGTTCATCTCGCTGGTCATGGCCGCCATCACCATCTTCACGATCACCTACATCGACCTGGTCAACAAGCGCCGCCAGATCGGCATCGAGCGCGCCATCGGCATCCGCTCCGGCCCCATCGTGCTCAGCTACGTGCTCAAGGCCTGGGCCTACGCGCTGGCCGGCATCGGCATCGGGTTCGCCCTGTTCCGCTACGCGGTCACGCCGCTGGTGCACAGCCACCCGTTCCACTTCCCGAACGGCCCCGTCACCCTCGCCACCACCTGGAACGAGATGAGCCGCGACCTGATCATCCTGATCATCGTCGCCACGCTGGCCGCCCTGGCCCCGGCCCTGCGCTCGGTCCGGATCAGGATCCTGGACGCGATCTGGGGCACCTAACCCGAGTTGACTGGGCGCGAGGCCCCGATAGCCCGGATAGCCTGCTCGGCGTGGACCCCCGTGGAACGACCTGGCCCGGGTGGCCGTCGGCGCGCACACGCGAGGAGCCGCGCGGTTGAAGACGATCATCGTCGCCGGGGCGGTGGCCCTGCTCATCGCGCTGCTCGGAACGCCGGTGCTGGCCGGGCTGATGCGGCGGCACGGCTTCGGCCAGCCGATCCGGGTCGAGGGCCCCAAGTCTCACGAGACCAAGCGCGGCACGCCCACCATGGGCGGCACCGTGTTCGTGATCGCGGCGCTGATCGGCTATGTAGTCGCGCACGGGGCCACCGACGATCCGTTTACGCCGTCGGGCGTGCTGGTGCTGCTGCTGATGACCGGACTGGGCCTGGTCGGGTTCATCGACGACTTCTTCAAGATCTTCCGGCAGACCAGCGCGGGGCTGCGCAGCCGGGCGAAGCTGGGCGGCCAGCTAGTGGTCGCGGGGGTATTCGCGGCGGAGGTGCTCCAGCATCCGAACAAGATCGACCTGACCCCCGCTGACCCGTCCCTGTCCTTCCTGCGGGACTTCGGGCCGGCCATCGGCACGCTGCCGTTCATCATCTGGGCCGTCATCCTGGTGACCGGCA
>JBOHCO010001033.1:0-2969 GCA_050698895.1 Streptosporangiaceae bacterium | reverse complement strand
GGGCAGTGGTTCCTGCAGTGCGGCGCCACGACCATGTGGGAGGCGTGGGAGGACAGTTCATGCGACTCGGCCCGCTCCCGCGACCATGCCTTCATGGGAACGGTGGATGACTGGCTGTTCTCTAACGTCGCGGGAATCCAGGCCGCCTCCCCGGGCTTCCGCACGGTTCAGATCGATCCATCCCCGGTTGAGGGCCTCACCTACTGAGGGCCTCACCTACGCATCGGGCTATGAGACCACGCCGCTGGGACGCGTCAGCTCGAGGTGGACTCGCTCCGGGACAGCCTTCGCGCTCACGGCCCAGGTCCCGGTGGGGTCGCGGGCGTCGGTGTGCGTCCCAGCCGCCAGCGCCCAGTCAGTGGCAGAAAGCGGGCACCCGGTCGGCAGCGCCATCGGCGTGACCGTGATTGGCATGCAAGGCTCGTGCCTGCAGGTGCAGGTGGGATCGGGGACCTACAGATTCCGCTCGACGATGCCCTGACCTGATCCGCGAGGCCCCCTACCCGATAGCCCTCGGCGAAGCGGTTGGGGGCCTTGTCATGCCTGCAGCCCAGGCTGCTGCTAGGCGCGGAGCGTGGCTGATTCCTCGGCCGCCTTAACATCCAGCAGCGCGGCTGCTCGCTCAGCGATGGCCAGCACGGTGGCTTTCTCGGGCCACGCGTTCGGCACGGTCATCGCGCGCGTCCGAGCGGAACTGCCCATCTCCAGCACGGGGTAGAGCTGGTCGGCGATCTGCGCCTGGCTCTGGCCCTCCTGGGTGCGCTGGCCGGCCTCGCTGATGATGATCTGGAACACGCCGGCCAGCGCGATCCCCTCGAGCCTGACCGTCGGTCAGCTCCAGCGCCAGCCGGTGAACGGCCGGGCTGATGGCCGCCAGGTTGCCGAGCTCGCCGCGCCACAGCTCCGGCGGGATGCCGCGGACGGGTCAAGCCCAGCTGGTACCTGGGTCACCGCTGACGACAAGATGATCCCCCCGTCCGCCCAGCGGGCCAGTGTTCAGGCCGCCTGCTGACTGTAGAACGGACCGGATTCCCTGTTGAAGATGAGGATGATCGCTGCGAGTCCCACGAGCCACACGACGGCGCCGATGATCTGGGAGGCAACGGCGCCGCGCACCAGGACGAGCGCCGAGAGCGCGTCCAGGGTGTTGATGCCGAACAGCACGGCCGCGACGATCCTGGCCCAGCTCCGCCCGCTCCGATTCGCCCAGGCCATCCAGAGCCACAGGCCCACGCCGACTAGTCCGCCGACGACCAGGGGAGTGACACGCGCGAGCTCCGATGTGTGCAGGCGCGCCGTGTCGTAACCAGGATGACTGGCCAGGATGGCCGCCTTCAGGCTGCCCTTGCTCAGCACGGCGATGATCACGACGAGCACTTCGAGCGCGGCGCCGGCATACATGAGCCGCACTGCGTTCAGTACGGAACGAGGCGGCGGGATGGGCGCTGACTCTGGCTCGGGTCCCGCAGCCGGGTACGGCTGGGGTATCGCAGCTCCCGGTGAGGCTACCGCTCGTCCTATTGGACGATACCCGGTCAGGGGTGGCCGGGTCCGCCAGGCCCGCGGCGGGTGGCCAGCAGCCGGAGCTCGCGGCCGCGCTGTACGGCCGCGGACCGGTCGGTGGCGCCGAGCTTGGCGTAGATCCGGCGGATGTGGGTGTTGACGGTGTTCAGCGAGACAGAAAGCCCGGCGGCACCGACATGAAGGCGATCAGCCGGTCCTGACCCGGCCGGCCGGCCCAGGTGCGCAGCAGCGACGTCTTCCCGCTGCCGGCGGGCGCCGAGATGATCGTCACCTGCTTGCCGGCCGCGCGGTCCAGCGCGGCAATCAGGTCGTTTCGGTCGACCAGCCCCGGCCGGGCCCGACCGGCCGCGGGACGGCTGGCAGCCGGGATGTCGGTCATAGCGCGATCTCCTCCAGGCTTCCGGTCAGGGTAACGCGGGCAGATCGCCAGTCGATCACCGGAATCCGGTGACGACCGCTCACCTTCCCGGCAGTGAACCTGAAGGAGTTCACGACCGGGAGGAGAAACGCCATGAGCGAGCGTGTCGCGATCGTGGCCGGCGCTGGCGGTGAGCTCGGCCGTTCGACGGCGGAGAAGCTGGCGGCCGCCGGGTTCACGGTAGTCGGGATCGACCGGAGCGAGGAAGGGCTGAAGGAACTGCCGGAGGGCATCCGGCGCGAGGTGGCCGATCCCGCTGACCCGGCCGCGGCCCGGCGCGTGGTCGACCGGATCGCCGCCGGCATCGGACCGCCCGCGGTGCTGGTCAACACCCTGGGCACCTACCACCTGGGCGAGGCGCTCTCGGCGACGCCCGAAGACCTGCGGCTCATGATCGACGTCAACGTCGGCGCGGCGCTGTGGCTGACCCAGGCGGCGGTCCCGTACCTGCGGGAAAGCGGCTCGGGTTCCATCGTTCACGTGGCCGCCCGCCCGGGCCTGGAGCCGACCGCCGGGATGGCCACCTACGCGGTCAGCAAGGCCGCCCTGGTCCACCTGACCCGCGTGCTCGACCTGGAGCTGCGCCCGCTCGGGATCCGGGTGAACGCAGTCGCGCCGCAGCTGCTCGAGACGGCCAAGAACCGGCCCTACCTGACTCCCGAGCTGCTCGCGCACGCGGTCGCACCGGAGGCGGTCGCCGACATCATCGTCTATCTCGTCAGCGAGGCCGCCGCGCCGGTCAGCGGTGCAGTCGTGCCGGCCTACGGCGCCTGAGCCGCAGGCCGCCGAGGCGGGCGTTGACCACATCGACACCGCGCAGTTCTACGGGGGCCGGCACGGTAAACCAGCTCATCCGGGAGGCGCCTCGCCAGCGCAGCCAGCCAGCCCGCCCGCCCGCCCGCCCGCCCGCCGAGTAGCGCTCGCAGGCCAGGGTGAACATCTGCATCGTCACCCTGGCGTACGATTTAAAGGTCTGGGAGGCGGTAACCCAAGGCCATTATGACGAGCCCATCGCAGGATCCTGACC
>JBOHCO010001032.1:0-1235 GCA_050698895.1 Streptosporangiaceae bacterium | reverse complement strand
GTACGTGAAGTCGCCGGTCGCCGTCGGCTCGGTCCGCGGCCTGGCCCAGGGCAGCATCTTCCACCGCGACGGGACGCTGATCGCGACGGTGGCCCAGGAGGGCCTGATGCACGTATCCCGCTGACCCACCCCTGGTGCACCGTGCCCGCTTAGGGGTTCGGATCGTCGGTGTCATGACACGGAGGATCCGAACTGCTCCCTGGGCTTGGGCTCGGTGTGACGGACGGGGCGAGAGGGGCCGTGCGCTTCGCCCCGTCAGTCACACCGGCAGGCCCGCCCATGATTTCGCGGACGGGCCTGCCATTGGTTCAAGGGGCGCGCTGCGGCAGGCCCGCCCATTCTTTCTTGGGCGGGCCTGCCGGCGCCGGAGAAGCGGCATATCAGGGTGATCCGGTCAGCAGCTGGTCGCCCCGAAGCAGCGCACGTCGTTGGACAGGCTGTCCTGGTACGGGGAGTACATGGCGTCGGGCTGGTTGGTGTAGATGTAATCGTTGTGACCGTTGATGAAGCCGGGCCCGCTGTCGGTCCAGTCGATGTTCCAGGCCCCGCCGCTGGACCCGCCGGTCAGCGGGCTGCCGATGACGATGGGCTCGGTGGCGTCGGCGCCGCCGCTGATGCTGTCCTGGCCGGCCGTGGCGCCGATGTCCTCGATCAGGTTCTTGCCGTTGTACGGCGCGGCGGCCGGGTAGCCGAACGCCACGAACTGCTGGTTCACCGACTGGTTCCAGGCGAAGCCGTCCCAGCCCACGGCGTTGCCGAGGGTCCTGCCGGAGCTCGATGACTTCCTGACCGTCATCGCGGCCTCGTCCTGCGTCAGGTCCCGGTTCTTGTACCAGGCGGTCGCGGTCTCCCAGGCGCCGGTCCAGGTGAACTCGCCGTACGGGGCGTAGTTCTTCTTCAGCGTCTTGTTGCCGTTGTAGGCCGGGATGAACACCGCCGAGCTGTCCACGACCTGGTTGTTCGACTCGGTGTTGACCAGGCAGTGGCCCGCGGTCCAGATCTCGTTCTCGTTCTTGGTGCCGCTGGCCGAGGCGACCGAGGTGGCCGAGCAGACGAAGTTCCCGCCGTCGTTGCTGAAGAACAGCTTGCCGTTGACCTCGTAGGGATAGGTCTTCCACAGCGGCTGGGGCGGGGTGAAGCTGTCGAACGGGAACGGATAGGTGAAGGCGGCCACGGAGGCGCCGGCAGTACGGGCCGCCGCCGCGATCCCGGCGCCGGCGGGCAGGCCCCCGGCC
>JBOHCO010001031.1:0-2762 GCA_050698895.1 Streptosporangiaceae bacterium | reverse complement strand
GCCTTCTGCCGGGAATGCGGCCAGGAGTACCTGGTCGTGACGCGCCGGGTGACCGCGGAAGGCACCCGCTACGGGCGCCGCGAGGACAACGACGCCAGCGGCGGCGACGAGGCCAGCGGGTACCTGTTCATCAGCGACGATCAGCCGTGGCCCGCCACCCGCGACGAGGTGCTGGTCGAGCAGCGGCTGCCGTACTCGTGGCTGGCCTACGACCAGGTGGCGGGACAGATCATTGACCCGGGCCGAGCTGACCTGCTGCCCAAGCCGGTGCGCGTCGACGTCGCCGGCCGGGAGGTCACGGGCGACGAGGGCACGTACGCGGCGTACGTGCCGAGCCCGTTCCGGTTCTGCCTGCGCTGCCGGACTTCCTACGAGCAGGCCCGCGGCAGCGACTTCGCCAAGCTGGCCAAGCTGTCGGCCGAGGGGCGGAGCTCGGCGATGTCGCTGATCACCGCCAGCATCGTCCGCACGCTGCGGCGGTGGGCGGGTGATCTCGACGACAGCGCGCGCAAGCTGCTGGCTTTCGTGGACAACCGGCAGGACGCCTCGCTTCAGGCGGGCCATTTCAACGACTTCGTCCAGGTGACGCAGCTACGTGGGGCGCTGTTCCGGGCCCTCAGCCAGGCGCCTGACGGTCTCACCGACGAGATCGTCGCCCGGCGGGTCACCCAGGAGCTCAACCTGACCATGGCCGACTTCGCCAGCAATCCCGGCGCGAAGTACAGCCAGCGGGACGAGGCCTGGCGGGCGCTGCGGGAGGTGACCGGCTACCGGCTCTACCTGGACCTGGAGCGCGGCTGGCGGGTCACGATGCCCAACCTGGAGCAGACCGGGCTGCTGAACATCAGGTATCGCGACCTGCCCGAGGTCACGGCGGACGAGCAGGCATGGGAAGGGTGTCACATCGCGCTGCGCGAGGACGATCCGGGCCACCGCCGCGAGATCGCCACCGCTCTGCTGGACGAGCTGCGGCGCAATCTGGCCATCGACGTGGAGTACCTCAGCGAGGAAGGATTCGACCTCGTCAAGCGGCTGTCCCAGCAGCATCTGCGCGAGCCGTGGTCGCTGCCCGAGCGGGAGCTTCCGCCCGCCGCGGGCGTCGCGTTCCCGGGGCCGGGCAAGCGGGGAGAGCGCCGCACCAATGTCTACGTGTCCGGGCGCGGGCAGTTCGGGCGGTTCCTGATCCGCGAGTACGCGGGCCGGCGGACCAGCCTCAAGACGCCCGATGCCCAGGAGATCATCGCCGGCCTGTTCTCGGTCCTGCACGAGGCCGGACTGCTGACCACGGCGGTACCACCGGACGAGAACGACGTGGCGGGGTACCGGCTGCGCGCCGCCGTGATCCAGTGGGTGGCGGGCAACGGCCTGTCCGGAGCGGAAGACCGGGTCCGCCGGACCCTGACCAATGAGGAGGGCCCTCGGGTCAACCCGTTCTTCCGCGAGCTGTACCGGGGAATGGCGGAAACCCTGGCCGGGCTGCGCGCCAAGGAGCACACCGCCCAGGTCGCGCCCGCGGACCGGCAGGAGCGCGAGGACGAGTTCAGCGCCGCGACCCTGCCCGTCCTGTACTGCTCCCCCACCATGGAGCTGGGCGTGGACATCAAGGCGCTGAGCGCCGTGGGCCTGCGCAACGTGCCGCCCACGCCCGCGAACTACGCGCAGCGAGCCGGGCGGGCAGGCCGGTCCGGGCAGCCCGCGCTCGTGGTGACCTACTGCGCGACGGGCAACGCTCATGATCAGTACTATTTCCGCCGGCCCACCGACATGGTGGGCGGGTCCGTCGCGGCGCCCCGGCTCGACCTGGCCAACGAGGATCTGGTCCGCTCGCACATCCAGGCCATCTGGCTCGCGGAGACCGGGCAGGATCTGGGCGGGTCACTGACCGGGCTGATGGACGCGGGCGGCGAGAGGCCGAGCCTGGCCCTCACTCCTGAGGTGCGCGAGAAGCTGGCCGGCCCGGCCGCGGCGCGGCGGGCAGCAGAGCGAGCTCAGGCCGTGCTCGCCGGGGTGCGCGCGGATCTTGAGCGAGCGCCCTGGTGGCGGGACAGCTGGATCACCGATGTCGTGAGCCAGGCCCCGGCCATGTTCGATGACGCCTGCAAACGGTGGCGTGACCTCTATCACCTGGCCCTCCAGGAGTTCCGGGTCCAGTCGGCTCGCTCGGTTGATCCCGGCGTCGGGCACCGGGAACGAGACAGCGCCGCCCGGCGGGCTCGCGACGCGCGGATACAGCTGAGCCTGCTCAGCAACGAGGACGCGGACGACTTCCAGACCGACTTCTACCCGTACCGGTATTTCGCGTCCGAGGGCTTCCTGCCGGGCTACTCCTTCCCCCGCCTGCCGCTGGCCGCCTATATCCCCGGCGTCGCCGGGCGCCGGGAGGGCGACTACATCCAGCGGCCCCGGTTCATCGGCATCGGCGAGTTCGGGCCCGGCGCGGTCATCTACCACGAAGGTGCCCGCTACCAGGTGGTGAGCGTGGCCCTGCCGCCCGCCGATCCCGGCCAGGAAGGCATGGTCACCGCGACCACCCGGCGCTGCGGCGAATGCGGCTACCTGCATCCCGAGGCCGTGGGGATCGATGTCTGCGAGCTTTGCGCCGCGCCGCTGCGCGACACCACCCGGGCGCTGCTGCGCCTCACCTCGGTGCGCACCGCCCGGCGCGACCGGATCTCCTCCGACGAGGAGGAGCGCCGGCGGGCCGGATTCGAGCTGCAGACCTCCTACCGCTTCGGTCAGCACGGCGGCCGGGCCGGGCGGAT
>JBOHCO010001030.1:0-2269 GCA_050698895.1 Streptosporangiaceae bacterium | reverse complement strand
CCGCGTTGACCGCGGTCTGCGGCGCGTAGCGGGTGAAGCACCGGGCCCGCCGCGGCCCGGCGGGCGGGCACGCGGCCCGCGCCGCTCGGTCCCTGTCCGCGATCCGGTAGGCGCGGGCGACGGTCTGGGTGACCGTGCCGCCGGCCGCGTCCGCGGCGCTGGTCCGCAGGGTCACCCGCGCCCCGGCGGGAGCGCCGAACGTCGCGGTGTAGCGCCCGCCCCGGCCGGTGATCCGGGCCCGGTGCCATGTCCTGCCCCCGTTGAAGGACACCGACATCGCGGCCCGGGTGATCCGGATCGTCCGGCCGGGCTGGACGTGCCCGACCGCCAGGCTGATCACCTGCCGGCCGGGACGAGCCGCGCCGGTCACGGCCTCGCCCGCCACGCCATAGCGCAGGGTCAGCAGCGGCTGCGCCGTGCACGCGCGGCTGAACTGGACGGTGCACAGCCAGCCGCGCGGCAGCGCGCCGTGCGCCGCGCGGGCCGACCACCAGGTCCACGCGGTCTGGCTCGCGGTGGACAGCGGGCTGAGCGCGGCGGGCTGCGCGGCGTCCAGCACGAACCGGATCCGGGACCGGGCCGGCCGCAGCCGGGCCGTGACGTCGGCGAAGCCGTGGAAGCGGCGCAGCGTCCCGCCCGCGACCCTGGTCCCGTCCTGGTCGAGCTGGTAGCGGCCGGTGACCGTGAACGGCGCGTCGATGTACTGCCCGGTGTGCCCCGGCGTGTTGTCGCCGAAGGCGGTCATGGCCAGGCCCAGCACGTTGCCCGCGCGGGTGGCCGACGCCCCGGCCGGCGGCCCGGCCTGGCCGGCCAGCCGGACGGTGGCCGCGGGATGCTGCGGGTAGGCGCCCCAGCCGTCGGTGAGCCGCTGGCCGGGCCGGAAGGCCTGCGGCGGGGCGGCCTGCCCGCCGTTGAAGTTCAGCACCCTGGCCCACGGGATGTAGGAGGTGGTCCAGGACAGGCCGCGAGCCGCCGACAGGTACATGGTCAGCCGGAGCGGGAACCGGCCAGGCCACAGCACGGCGGTGGAGGCGCCGTCCTGGACCGGGAAGGACTCGAAGTTGCTCAGGTAGCCCGCCGAAGGAGCGGCGGCGTAGAACCGGGCTCGCTCGGTGGCCAGGCCGGCCGGGCGCACCACGAAACGCTGCGCGGGAATCCGGCCCTGAGCCTGGTCGGCGACGTAGTACTGGTACGGGACGCCGCGGGCCGCGGACGGCGAGTCCAGCTGGGCCGAGGTGATCTGGGCCAGCGTGCCGACCCGGGGCCGGACCGTCATGGGGCTGACGTACAGGTAGGGCGCGGGGCCCGGCAGGGCCTGCGTGATGTAGGCACTGCTTTCCGTGCAGCAGCTGTTGGGGTCGCGGGGCGCCCGGTCGGTCAGGTAGTCCCGCTCGAAGATGCTGCTGTACACGGCGGCCGGGCGGGGGGTCAGGAACTGGACCCGGCTGTCCGCCGAGCGCTCGGCCAGCGCCACTGTCGTGTCACGGGACACGGTGATCTCGGGCGGCAGGACCAGCCGGGTCCCGAGGTACCTGGTCCCGCGCACCTGGTCGAAGGTGCCGATGACCCAGAAGTGGCCGGCGGGCACGCTGAACTTGGCGGTGCCGTGGTAAAAGGGCTCCGTGTCCTGGCCGAAGGTCCAGTACAAGCTGGCGTTGTCGGCGTCGATGAGGGTGACCAGGTCGCCGGTGTCGGGCCGGCCGGACAGCGTCATCCCCCGCACGGTCAGCGTGTGCATGGGGTAGGACGGCCGGACCCGGGCCGCGCGCGGCGTGGCCGGCGCGCCGGCCAGCGCGATCGACACCCCGTTCCCGAACAGCCCGTCCTGCCCGTAGGCGGCATCGGCGTGGTCGCCGGCGAACTGGCGCTCCAGCGCGGCGCCGAACGCGCGCGCCCCGGCCAGGGTCAGGTACCCCCGCGCGGTCCCGGAACTGGCCGAGGTGATGGTCACGCCGGGCAGGGACGGCGCGGCGCCGGCGTAGCTCACCCGCACCGGCAGCCGGCCGCCCGACTCGGCCCGGGCCAGCGCGCCGGGCTCGAACAGGCTCGGGTCCAGCCCCCGGCTCAGGTAGGCCGCGGCCGCGGCCGGCAGGACGTAGGTGCGGCCGCCCAGCCGCAGTTCCTGGAGCTGGCCCGCGGCGGCCGGGCCGCCGGGCCGCACCGATATCCCGGCCGGGCCCGTCGCGACCTGCTGCCCGGTGACCAGGAACGCCTGGTGCACGCGGCCCGCCGGGGCCGCCGCAGCCGGCGCGGCCGGCGAGGATGCGGC
>JBOHCO010001029.1:0-2122 GCA_050698895.1 Streptosporangiaceae bacterium | reverse complement strand
CCGGTCGCCCGGCCAGGGCGGTCATGACCGGCACCCGGGCCAGCGAGCGCGCCGGGCGGCGGGCGGCCAGGATGGCGGTGACGACGGCCAAAATCATCGCCGTCACGATGGTGCCCCAGGGCAGGCTGAACGCGCCGATGCGGTGTCCGGCGCTGACCGACAAGTGCGGCACGTAGGCGAACCAGCCGGCCAGGCCGACCGCGGCGCCCAGGAGCGTGCCGACGACGCCCACGATGGCGCCGTTGGTGACCATGACCCGCCGGATGTCGCGGTCCGTGGCGCCCAGCGAGCTGAGCATGCCCAGGGCCCGGAGCCGGCGCTGGCCCATCACCGTGAACCCGGCCACGGCCAGCAGCCCGATGAAGATCAGCCCCAGCGTGGCCAGGCCGAGCACGACCGTGCTCGGGCTGAACCCGCTCGCATACGGCGGCTGCTGGGCTACGGACCCCCGCGGGAACCGGAACCTGGCCACCACGTTGGGGACCCCGTTGAACAGCACGGTCACCTCGGTCGGCGCGCGGACCTGGCCGGGCGCCACCAGCGCGAACTCATCCAGCAGGTTGCTGGGATTCTCGACCAGGCCGACCACGCGCCGGGCCTTGCCGCCCTGGTGCCACACGCCGCCGACCCGCAGGTTGTACAGGGACGCCACCGTGCTGGTCACCGCGACCTGGCCGGGGCCGGCCGGGTACCGCCCGCTCACCAGCGCGAGCGTGGGCGCTCCGAACGGGCCGCGCGGATCCTGGGCGCGCAGCTGGACGGCCTGCACGGACCCGGTGCTGAGGGTCTGGTTCTCGATCACGTCGACCGGGCCGAACCGCTGCCTCATGGCGGCGACGCCGGCGGTCACGTCGCGGTCGGAGCCGGGAATGTCGACCAGTTCGCCGGCGGTCCCGAAGACCGAGGCGACGCGCTGCGAGGGGGCAGTGGTGGCGACGGCGGCGCCGAGGATCGTCGCCGCGACCGCCACCGTGATCAGGGCCAGCACCAGCAGTTGCTGCCGCCACTCACGGCGGAACAGCCGCCACGCCCACAGCCGCATGGCGCCGCGGGCGGGCCCCCGGCGGGACTTCTCCTGGACGGGGGCGGGCCGGCTCCGGTCCCGCTTCTTCGTCTTCGTCGGCGTGCTCACTGGCCCGCTCCCGGCGTGATCAGCGGCGCGGCCGCGTGCCGCGGCCTGGCCTGGCCGGTCTGGAGGCCGTCGCGCAGGTAGACCACCCGGTCGGCCTGTGCCGCCAGCGTCGCGTCGTGAGTGGTCACCAGCGCCGCCACGCCGCGCTCGCAGGCGGCGCGGATCAGGTTCATGACGGCCTCGCCGTTGGCCGAGTCGAGCGCGCCGGAAGGCTCATCGGCTAGCAGCAGGCGCCGGTCGCCCACCACCGCGCGGGCGATGGCCACCCGCTGGCGCTCGCCGCCGGACAGCTGGTCCGGGAAGTGGCGGGCGCGGTCGCCGAGCCCGAGCTCCTCCAGGGCCCGCTGCCCGACGGCCCTGGCCTTGCGCCGGGGGGTGCCGTCCAGCTCCAGCGGCAGGGCGACGTTCTCGGCCGCGGTGAGCCCGGCCAGCAGGTTGAAGTCCTGGAACACGTAGCCGATGGTGCGGCGCCGCAGGCGGGCCTTGTCGTTGCGCGACATCGCGGACAGGGCGGTGCCGCAGATGACGACCTCGCCGCTGGTCGGCTCCTCCAGGCTCCCCGCGATGGTCAGCAGCGTGCTCTTGCCCGAGCCGCTCGGGCCCATCACCGCCACCATCTCACCGGCCCGGACCGACAGGCTGACGCCGCGCAGCGCGTGCACCTGCGCGGGCCCCTCGCCGTGGACCTTCACCACGTCCACCAGCTCCAGCGTCGCCGCCGAGGCCGCTCCCCCAGGAGCGGGGAAGGCCTGATCTCGGGTTGCAGTAGTCATGCAGCCAGGATGGAGCGCGGCAGGCCGGGGATCGACGGGCTGCGCACCCATCTTGGGGTGGGGGCTAGCCCTACCATCAGCGTGGGGGCTCAGGCCGGTCCGGCGGCGGCTCCGCCTGCGTATCGTGGCTGGCGTGGGAAAGGACACGCCCGGCCCGCTGCCCGCGCCGCGCGCCGTTCCGCCGGCCATGGCGGCCACGGGGCCGGCCGCCCCGCGG
>JBOHCO010001028.1:0-2962 GCA_050698895.1 Streptosporangiaceae bacterium | reverse complement strand
GCCAGGGATCTGGGCCTGGATCCGGGCCAGGCGCTGCGGCAGTTGCTGGCCTATCCCTTTGACGTCATCCGCATCGCGGCCTACTGGGATCAGCTGGAGCCGGCGCCGGGCGAGTTCCGGCCCGGTGAGCTGGACCGGGTCCTGGACGCGGCCGAGGCGGCGGGCAAGCGGATCATCCTGGGCGTCGGGGCGGTGAAGAACTTCGGCTACCCCGAGTTCTTCGTGCCCGCGCACGCCCTCGACGGCCGGGCGCTGGCCGAGGGCGCGCTGGTCACGCCGGGGGAGCACCGGCGGCTGGCCGACGCGGCCACGGCGGTGATCGCCCGGGTCGTGGACCGTTACCGCGACCGCGCGGGGATCGTCGCCTGGCAGGTGGAGCACGAGGCGGTGGACCCGCTGGGCGTGGAGCACTCCTGGCGGCTGGCCCGGGCGTTCGCGGCGGCCGAGGTGGCGGCGGTGCGCGCGGTCGACCCGAGCCGCCCGGTGCTGATGAACGGCTTCCTGCCCACCTCCACGCCGGTGGCCCTCCAGCAGGGCTGGCGGACCAGGGACCAGGGCGACTCGCTGGCGGTGGCGCTGCGCCTGGCCGACATCGTCGGCCTGGACATCTACCCGCGGCACGCGGTGGCCGCGGCCGGGCCGCTGGCGGTCTACCTGGACGGCAGCGGGACGCGCCGGTACCGGCGGCGGCTCGGGCGGGTGCTGGGCCAGGTCGCGGCGGCGGGCCGCCGGGTCCTGGTGGCGGAGGGCCAGGCCGAGCCGTGGGAGGCGGTCACCACGCCGCCGAGCCCGTCCGGCCGGGCCATGTACAGCTGCAGGCCGGAAGATCTGCTCCTTAACTACGCCGGTTGCCTGGCCGAGCTCGCGGCCCTGCACACGGTGCCGGAGAGCTACCTGTTCTGGGGCGCGGAGTACTGGCTGCTGCGTGACCGCCAGGGGGACCCGAGCTACCTGCGGGCGTTCGCCCGGGTGCTGGACGAGAGCTGACGCGCGAGCCGGGGCTCAGCGGGCCCGCTCGCGGTAGCCGAACACCGCCGACCCGGCCGCCAGCAAGACGGCGAACAGGCCAGCGGTCACGACGGCGTCGGCCAGCGGACTGCCGGTGACGACCTGGCGGTAGCCGGGCGTGCCGGCGTAGAACGCGGCCCGGGTCAGCTCGACCACGTAGCGCATGGGCATCAGGTGAGCCAGCACGTCCAGGTAGCGGGCGGTGCCGCGCAGCGGCACCAGCACACCGCCGAGCACGTACTGCGGGATGATCAGGAACTGGAAGATCTGCATGGCCGACCGCTGATTAGGCAGCGCGGCGATGGTGGCCAGGCCGAACGCCGCGCCGAGCAGGCAGCAGGCCAGGGCGGGCGCGATCAGCCCGGCGAGCTGGCCGGCCGACATCCGGACGCCGAACGCCACGGCGAACCCGGTGATGAGCACGCCCTGGGCGAGCGCGACCAGGCTCTCCCCGGCCACCTTCCCGGCGACCAGGGTGACCCGCAGCACCGGGGCCACGAACAGCTCGCGGGAGAAGTCGTTCTCCCGGTCCTCCACGATGGAGATCATGCCGGCCGCCGCGGACTGGAACAGGCTGGCCGCGAGCACGCCGGTGAACGCGAGCGTGACCGCGTTCAGGCCGGTGACCCGGCCGACGGTGGGCTGGAGGATGGCGCCCAGGCCGCCGATGAGCAGCACCGGGAAGGCCAGGTTGACGGCCAGCCGGGGCCGGTCGCGGAGCAGCTTGATGACGTCGCGCTGGGCGGTGACCGCCAGGGCGGACAGCTCGTGTCTCGGCCGGGTGACGGCCGCCGGCCCGGTCACGGCGCGGCCGGCTGGATCAGCCGCAGGTAGGCCTCCTCGAGGGAGGCGGCCGCCTGCCGGGCCTTGAGCTGCGCCGGCGTGCCCCGCTCGATGATCCGGCCGCCGGCCAGCACGCACACGCCGTCGGCGGCCTCGGCCTCCTCGAGGTAGTGCGTGGTCAGGAACACGGTGGTGCCCAGCTCGGCCCTGGCCCGGGCCAGGTAGGCCCACAGGGCGCGGCGGCTCTCGGGGTCCAGGCCGGTGGTCGGCTCGTCGAGGAACAGCACCCGGGGCCGGTGCATGAGCGCGCGGACGATCTCCAGCCGCCGCCGCAGGCCGCCGGACAGCGTGCGGGCCCGCTGCCGCAGCAGCCCGGTCAGGCCCAGCACGCCGGCCATCTCCTGCACCTGGCGCCGGTAGCCGGCGGGCATGGTGCGGTAGGACGGCCGCCAGGGGTACAGCCCGTACAGCACGGCGTGCAGCCGGATGTTCTCCTCGGCGGACAGGTTCAGGTCGAGCGAGGGCTGCTGGAACACGACGCCCAGCTCCCGGCGGACCCTGGCCTGGTCGCGGGCCAGGTCCAGGCCCGCGATCCGGGCCCGGCCCGCGGTGGGCGCGAGGGTGGTGGTGAGCACCGACACGGTGGTCGTCTTGCCGGCGCCGTTCGGGCCGAGCAGGCAGAACAGCTGGCCGGCCGGGACGGTGAAGCTGATCCCGTCGACCGCGTTGCGCGGTGCGGCCCGGTACCGCTTGACCAGGTGCTCGACCTCGATCGCTGCTGGCGTCATGGCGCGCCGGTGCCGTGGCGCAGGCGGCGGTAGCGGGCGTCGAGCCCGCGCCGCCGGGCCAGCCGCGCGGCCGCGCGGATCACGGCGCGGACCAGCGGGGCGGGCAGGTACGGGGCCCGTACCTCACGCTCGAAGTCCCGCATGAACAGCGCCAGGTCGAGCGGCCGGGGCAGGCGTCGGGCCGCCGCGTGCTGGTCGGCGGCCAGCGCCGCGGCGGTCTCCAGCAGGTCCTGCATGGTCAGCGCGGGGCTGGTCCGCACCGCGACCCGGACCGGGACCCGGCCGCGGTTGGCGAAGTGGTGCACGGTGCCGGGCGGGACCCGCACGGTGTCGCCCGGCCCGGCGGTCAGCCGGCGGCGGCCGACGCGGAACCGCATCTGGCC
>JBOHCO010001027.1:0-2728 GCA_050698895.1 Streptosporangiaceae bacterium | reverse complement strand
ACCGTCCGGTGGCCGGGTCGAACATGCCCAGCGCCTGCGCGTGTTCCTCGGCGATCCAGACGTGGTTGTCGTCGTCGACGGCCAGCCCCATGATCTCCTTGTACCCGCCGGGCAGCGGGAACTGCTGCACGACGTTGGAATCCGGGCTGAGCCGGGCCAGCTTGTTGGCGTCCATCTCGCAGACCCAGATCGTCCCGTCCGGAGCGACGGCGGGCATCATCAGCCCGGCGTCGGGAACACCGACCGGCCAGGTCGTCGCGCTGTTCGCCTCCGTCCGGGGGGAGCGGTCGGCGGTTCCCCAGGGCGACGCGACGGCGGCCGACGCGGACGACGGGGCCGCCAGAGACAGCACCGTGATGCCGGCCAGCGCGGCGATGCCGCTGGCGCCGCCGAGGGCGAACGATACGCCGCGCCATCGTCGTCCTCGCACGCATTGGGCGGCGCCCACGGCCATGCCCGCCGCCCCGAGCACCGCGATCGCCAGCAGCCAGGCGTCCAGCCGGGGCGGCGACGCCGATCCGCTCTGCGCGCCCGCCGGGGCGGCGTTCAGCGGCAAGGTGATCGGCGGGCTGGCTGCTGCCGGTCCGCGGACGACCGCGGTCCATGTCCCGGCGGCCGGGAGGGTGATGGTGCCCTGGTAGATCGTGTGGGTCTGCGGGTCGTGGTCATAGCCGGTCCGGTGCATGGTGGCCAGCACCGGCCCCCCCGTTCGGGTCAGCCCGGCCCGGAGTTGGGTGGCGGCGTCCGTGCCGTCCACTTCGATCCGGACGGCGTTCGTGCCCGCCGTGCCCGGTGTGAGGGAGAACTCCAAACCACGCGTGCCGAGCGTCGAGTTTGCGGTGAACGCGTCCGCGGGGTCGCTGGCCGCCGCCAACTGCTGGCCGATGTTGCGAGCCGCGTCCGCGGGTCCGGGCGGGCCAAGCACGCTCATCGTGGCGGTTGGTACCAGGATGAGCAGGCCGAGGCCCGCTTCGGCCCACAGCCCGGTACGGACCCGGCCGGCCCGCTCCGGCGCGGTGACCGGTCCGCGACGGTGCAGCAGCACATTGCTCACCGCGACCGCGCCGACGGCCGCGGCGACCGCGAGCTTGGCCAGCAGCGAGATGCCGTACCCGGAGCGGACGAAGTCGGTGATGCTGCCCAGCTCCAGCAGCGCGCTCGCGGCCCCGGTCGCTGCCACGGCGGGGACCGCCATGCCCGCGACGAGTGAGAACCGGCGCAGCAGGACACGGCGCTCGCCCGGGCTCGCGCCGTGCCGGCGGGCCAGGCTCCACACGGTCGCCAACCCCAGCACACCGCCGAGCCAGACGCTGGCCGCGAGGACGTGCACGGTTATGAACGCCAGCCCGGCGACCGGGTACGTGGACGCCGCGGGGTGCGCTGTCGCGGCGAAGCTCACCACCATCGCGAGCGCGGCTGCGGCCAGCACGACCCGCCGCGTCGCCCGGGCCGCCCGGGCACGCCACGGCCAGGCCAGCAGCGCGGCGGCCACGGCGCCCAGCCGCAGCCACAGCCATTTCGCCGCGCCGGAGCCCAGCACGCTCGCGAGCGCGGTGGCCTGCCACCCGGTTGGGGCCCAGGTGGCCGCGAACTGGCCCAGCACGCCGCCCAGCGTGGCCGCTCCGGCGACCGCGAGCAGCCAGCCGAACAGCCGGGCGGTGGGGGGGCGCGATAGTCCGCCGAGCAGCAGCATCAGCGCGGCGCCGACCACGAGGAACAGCCCAGCGAGTCCCGCCCAGGACGTGGCCGCCTGGACCGGCGTGGGCAACTGCGCCGGCTCGGCGGGCAGCCCGGTGACACCGGAGCCGACCGGCGGTGCCGCACCGTCGGGCTCGAGCACTGTGAAGGTGTAGGAGCCCGCACGGAAGTGCCCGTCGATCTGCGAGGTCGTGTGCCAGATCACCGTGTAGCGGTTTGGTCGCAGTCGCGGCAAGCTCAGTTCGTAGGCGCTATGGTCGTGCGGGTCCACCTGCGCCGAGCGCGGCTGCACCGGCCTCCCCGACGAGGCCTCCAGCTCGACGCCCGACAACGTCGGCGCCAGCGGTTCGCTGAACACGATCCGCAGCGTCGCGGGCGGGCGGGCCAGGCTCGCGCCCGGCGCGGGGCTGGCGGAGACGAACACCGCGTGCGCGCTCGCCGGGCTCGCAAACGCCAGCAGCCAAAGCGCGGTCGCGACGCCGAACCCGGCAAGCCACCCCGCCCGACGGGCCCAGGTCAGCGCCGTCCTGCTGCCCGGCTGGGCCGAACGACCCGCTCGATCACCGGCCGCGGCGCTGCGCATCGGCTCTCTTGCCGGCCAGGTAACGGTTGTACGCCAGCAGTTCCTCGTCGCTCTCGTCCGGTTGCGGGACCGGGTCCGGTCGCGGGCCGCGGCCTACCAACGACGTGGCGTCGCAGCGCAGCCGCAGCCACAGGTAGATGACGTAGCAGCCGTAAACGGGCCACATGAAGGCGTAGAAGTCGCTCAGCAGGTTGCCGTCGAGCGCCCGCCGCACCTGCCACCACGTGGCGCCGCCACAGCCGGCGACGGTGAGCACGACCACCAGCGTCAGCCACCCCCGGTGCCGATCCTGTGACCAGGGCGCCGTGGTCACGTCGTGACCTTCCTGCCCAACCACCAACTCACGATCCGGAGTCCCTCCGGCGCGGTCCAGGACAGCGGCCCGGGATCGGTCAGGTTCTTGCGCCCCTGCGCGTCCAGGAACCTGCCCAGGGTCGCGGGGGGCGC
>JBOHCO010001026.1:0-2999 GCA_050698895.1 Streptosporangiaceae bacterium | reverse complement strand
CTGATCTACCGGGCGCAGCGCATCATCAACTGGTGCCCGCGCTGCCTGACCGCGCTGTCCGACATCGAGGTGGAGCACACCGACGACGACGGCGAGCTTGTCTCAATTCGATACGGTGACGGCGACGGCCAGGTTGTCGTGGCCACCACCCGGGCCGAGACCATGCTCGGCGACACCGCGGTGGCGGTGCACCCCGACGATCCTCGCTACAGCCACCTGGTCGGCCGCGAGATCAAGCTGCCGCTGACCGGGCGAAGCATCCCGGTGGTGGCGGACCCGCACGTGGACCCGGAGTTCGGCACCGGCGCGGTCAAGGTGACCCCGGCCCACGACCCCGACGACTTCGAGATCGGCCGCCGGCACAGCCTGCCCAGCCTGGTGGTCATGGACGAGCGGGGCGTGATCACGGTGCCGGGCCCGTTCGAGGGCCTGGACCGGTTCGAGGCCCGGCCGGCCGTGCTGGCCGCGCTGCGGGCCGACGGCCGGGTGGTGGCCGAGAAGCGCCCGTACGTGCACGCGGTGGGGCACTGCTCGCGGTGCGGCACCACGGTCGAGCCGCGGCTGTCGCTCCAGTGGTTCGTCAAGGTCGAGCCGCTGGCCAAGGCGGCCGGGGACGCGGTGCGGGACGGCCGGGTGCAGATCCACCCGCAGGAGATGGCGGCCCGCTACTTCGACTGGGTCGACAACATGCACGACTGGTGCATCAGCCGCCAGCTGTGGTGGGGGCACCGGATCCCGGTCTGGTACGGCCCCGACGGCGAGGTGGCCTGCGTCGGGCCCGACGAGGCGCCTCCGGCCGGGCCGGGCTGGACCCAGGACCCGGACGTGCTGGACACCTGGTTCTCCTCGGCGCTGTGGCCGTTCTCCACCCTGGGCTGGCCCGACGACACCCCCGACCTGCGCGCCTTCTACCCGACCAGCGTGCTGGTGACCGGGTACGACATCTTGTTCTTCTGGGTGGCCAGGATGATGCTGTTCGGCCTGTACGCCAACGCCGGCCTGGGCCCCGAGCGCGCCATCCCGTTCCGCCAGATCGCCCTGCACGGCCTGGTCCGCGACCAGTTCGGCAAGAAGATGTCCAAGTCGCGCGGCAACACGGTGGACCCCCTGGACTGGATCGAGCGGTTCGGCGCCGACGCGACGCGGTTCACGCTGGCCCGCGGGGCCAACCCCGGCAGCGACGTCGCGGTGAGCGAGGACTGGGCGGCGGGGAGCCGGAATTTCTGTAACAAACTGTGGAACGCGGCCCGGTTCGCCCTGATGAACGGGGCCGTGGCCGATCAGGGCCTGCCCGAGCGGCTGACCACCGTCGACCGGTGGATCGTGTCCCGGCTGGCCTCGGTCACCGCCGAGGTTGACGAGCTGTTCGAGCGGTTCGAGTTCGCCAAGGCCTGCGAGGCGCTGTACCACTTCGCCTGGGACGAGTTCTGCGACTGGTACCTGGAGCTGGCCAAGACGGTGCTGGTCAAAACCGCGCTGACCGGCCCGGACGCCGCCGCAGATGCCGATGCCGCGGCGGCCACCCGGCGGGTCCTCGGCGTGGTCCTGGACCGGCTGCTGCGGCTCATCCACCCGATCCTGCCGTTCGTGACCGACGAGCTGTGGACCGCGCTGACCGGCCGTGAGTCGGTGGTCGTCGCCCGCTGGCCGGGGGCGGTCGCGGCCGGGGCGCAGGCCGAGGCGCCCCTGCCCGCCGACCCGGCCGCCGAGGCCGAGATCACCGCGCTCATGCGGCTGGTCACCGAGATCCGGCGGTTCCGCTCGGACCAGGGGCTCCCGCCCGCCCAGCGGGTGCCGGCCGTGCTGGCCGGCCTGGCCGCCACGCCGCTGGCCCGGCACGAGGCGCAGATCCGCGCGCTGACCCGGCTGACCGAGCCCGCGGGCGATAGCGGGGAGTTCACGCCCACCGCCTCGGTGGAGGCACAGGACGTGACCGTGCAGCTGGACACGGCGGCCGGGCTGGACGTCGGGGCCGAGCGCAAGCGGGCCGAGAAGGACCTGGCCGCGGCCCGGGCCGAGATCGAGTCGGTGGGCCGCAAGCTGGGCAACCCGTCGTTCGTGGAGCGGGCCCCGGCCGAGGTGGTGGCCAAGAACCGGGCCCGGCTGGCCGCCGCCGAGGACGAGGTCCGCCGGCTGACCGAGCGCCTCGCGGCGCTCCCGCTACCCTTGAGGACCGGAGTAGACACGGGATGACGACTGCTGATCGCGCGGGGGAGGAGCGGGCCCGGCTGGCGCTGATCGAGCGCGAGATCCTGGCCCGCCGGCCCGAGCATGCCATCGACCCGACGCTGGACCGGATCCGGTCGCTGGTGACGCTGCTGGGCGACCCGCAGCAGGCCTGCCCGGTGATCCACATCACCGGCACCAACGGCAAGACCTCCACGGCCCGGATGATCGAGTCGCTGCTGCGGGCCCGCGGCCTGCGCACCGGGCTGTTCACCAGCCCGCACCTGAGCTCGGTGCGGGAGCGGATCCGCATCGACGGCGAGCCGGTCGGGGCGGCCAGCTTCATCGCCGCCTACGAGGAGATCAAGCCGTACCTGGAGCTAGTTGACAGCCAGCAGCCGGTGCAGCTGTCGTTCTTCGAGGTGTTCACGGGGATGGCGTTCGCCATGTTCGCCGACGCCCCGGTGGACGTGGCCATCATCGAGGTCGGCCTGGGCGGCACCTGGGACAGCACCAACGTGGCCGACGGCACGGTGGCGGTGATCACCCCGGTCTCGCTGGACCACACCCGCTGGCTGGGCGACACGGTCGAGGAGATCGCCGCGGACAAGGCGGGCATCATCAAGCCGGGCGCCATCGCGGTGCTGGGCCAGCAGCCGCCGGCCGCCGCCGAGGTCCTGCTGCGCCGGGTGGCCGACGTCGGGGCGTCGGTGGCCAGGGAGGGCATCGAGTTCGGCGTGGTCGGCCGGGAGCAGGCCGTGGCCGGGCAGCAGGTCTCGGTCCGCGGGCTGCTGGGCGACTACCCCGACCTGTTCCTGCCGCTGTTCGGCGCC
>JBOHCO010001025.1:0-1874 GCA_050698895.1 Streptosporangiaceae bacterium | reverse complement strand
CGCGCAGCGGGTCAGGAGTTCAGGTAGCGCACCACGGCGATGACCCGGCGGTGATGGTCCTCGTCGTCGGGCGGCAGGTCCAGCTTCATGAAGATGCTGGCGACGTGCTTCTCGACCGTGCCCATGGAGACCACGAGGGTCGCGGCGATGGCGGAGTTGGACTGCCCCTGGGCCATGAGGGCCAGCACCTCGCGCTCCCGGCTGGTCAGCCGGGACAGCGGATCGGCCTGGCGGCTGCGGGCCAGCAGCTGGCGGACGACCTCCGGGTCCAGCACCGTGCCGCCCGCGGCCACCCGGTGCAGCGCGCTGATGAACTCGGTGACATCGGCCACCCGGTCCTTCAGCAGGTACCCGATGCCCTGGTTGTCCTGGGCCAGCAGCTCGCTGGCGTAGCGTTCCTCGACAAACTGGGACAGCACGAGCAGCGCCATGCCCGGCTGCCGCCGGCGGATCTCGATGGCCGCCCGCAGCCCCTCGTCGTGGTGCCCGGGCGGCATCCTGACATCGATCACCGCCAGGTCGGGCTGGTGCTCCCGGACCGCCCGCAGCAAGGCGTCGGCATCCCCGACGCCCGCCACGACCTCGATCCCGTCCTCGGCCAGCAGCCGGGTGATGCCCTCGCGCAGCAGCACGCTGTCGTCGGCGATTACCGCGCGCACGGCACCACGGCCTCGACGCGGGTCGGGCCGCCCGGCGGGCTGCTGACCGTGAACGTCCCGTCGGTGGCTGCGACCCTGGCGGCGAGGCCCGCGAGCCCGCCGCCGGACTCGATCCCGGCGCCGCCGCGGCCGTCGTCCTCGATCACCACCCGCAGCGACCCGCTGTCGTCGGTGATCGACACCGCCGCGCGTGCGGCGGCGGCGTGCTTGGTCACGTTGGTGATGGCCTCGGCCACGACGAAGTAGGCGACGGCCTCGGTGACGCGATCGGGGCGCTGGCTCAGCCGGACGTCGACCCGGACCGGCACCGCGGAGCCGGCGACCAGCGCCGAGAGCGCGGCGTCCAGCCCGCGCTCGTCGAGCACCGACGGGTGGATGCCCCGGACCAGGGTGCGCAGGTCCTCGATGGCCGTCTTGGCCTCCTCGTGGGCCCGGAGGATCAGCGGCCGGGCCGAGGCCGGATCGCGGTCGAAGTGCGTCTTGGCCAGACCCAGCTCCAGGGCCAGCGACACCAGCCGGGGCTGGAGCCCGTCGTGCAGGTCACGCTCGATGCGGCGGCGCTGGAAGTCCTCCGACTCCCAGGCCAGCGTCCGCGCCTCGTCCATGCGCCGGAGCTCCGCCGACAGCTGGCTGCCACGGCTGGGCTCGAGGAAGGCCCGCGCCAGCCGGACCTCGCCCGCGGCGCCCAGCCTGACCAGCGGCGGCCAGGCGAACAGGCAGATGGTGGCCACCACGATCCGGACCGGAACCCCGCCGTAGAAGCCGGCGATCATCCAGATGAAGACGTAGACCGCGGGGAACAGCAGCACCGCGCTGGCCGGGAAGCGGGCGAGCGGCCAGGCCACCAGCCGCCAGGCGGCGGGCGAGCGGACCCAGGCCCGCCGCTGGTCGCCGGCCAGCCGGCCCGGCTCGGAGCCCGGCAGCGCCGCGGGATCGATGCGGACTCCGAGCAGGCGCTCGGTGCGGGCCCGGTCGAACCGTGCGACGCCCGCGGCCAGGCGCAGGAGGGCGGCGGCGGCGAGGGTCCCGAGCCCGACGATCCACGAGAGCGCCGCCGCGACCAGCAGCGCCAGGAGCAGCGCGACAAAGAACACCGCGCCGGCGGCGAAGGAGAGGACCAGGCTGGCCGCACTGCGCCAGGCGGACCAGGAGACCGGCCCGGACAGCACGGCCCACGCGATCCGCGCCGACCGGCGGCCGGACGGCGCCGCGGAC
>JBOHCO010001024.1:0-5641 GCA_050698895.1 Streptosporangiaceae bacterium | reverse complement strand
CGCCTGGACGCCGCCGCGGCCCGCGCGCAGGCGGCCGCGCAGGACGATCACGTGCCGCGGCTGCTGCGGATCACCGCCGCCTGGGCCTGGCGGCTGATCCTGGTCGCCATCCTGATCTACGGCGCCTTCCGGGTCTCCATGGACCTGCGCCTGGTCGTGCTGCCGCTGATCGCCGCCCTGCTGCTCACCGCGCTGCTGCAGCCGGTGTCGGCCCGGCTCCAGCGCGTCGGCTTCCCGCCGCTGCTGGCCACCTGGTGCACGCTGCTGGCCGCCGTCATCGTCATCGCCGGCGCCGTCACGCTCACCGCCACCCGGGTCAGCGCCGACTACCCCACGCTCGTCGCCGAGGTCAAGCGCACCGCCGTCCAGGTGCAGCACTCCCTGGCCGGCCCGCCGTTCCACCTGCACGGCGCCCGGCTCCAGCAGCTCAGCAACGACGTCGTGCAGTACATCTCCCAGCACAAGGGCGTCATCGCCGGCACCGTCGTGACCGGCGGGAAGATCTTCCTGGAGTTCCTGACCGGCCTGGTGCTGACGCTGTTCATCACCTTCTTCCTGCTCAAGGACGGCGCGAAGATCTACACCTGGCTGATCGGCGGCCTGTCCGCCGAGCCGCACCGGCGGATGACGAACGCCGGCCACGCGGCCTGGCACGTCCTGACCGGCTATGTCCGCGGCACCACGGTGGTGGCCGCCATCCACGCGATCTTCCTCGGGCTGGCCCTGTGGCTGCTCGGCGTGCCGCTGCTGGTCCCGCTGATCGTGCTGGTGTTCCTGGCCGCGTTCGTGCCTCTCGTAGGAATCCTGGTCGTCGGCGCGCTGGCCATCCTGATCACCCTGGGTACCAAGGGCTGGCTGGCCGCCGTCATCCTGCTGGCCGTGTTCGTGCTCGAGAACCAGATCGAGAGCCACCTGCTCCAGCCCCTGGTCGTGGGCCGGGCCGTGCGGCTGCACCCGCTGGCCATCATCCTGGCCCTGGCCGTCGGCGGGGTCATCGCCGGCATCCCCGGCGCCATCGTCGCCATCCCCATCGTCGCGGTGATCACCTACGCCTGGCCTCTGCTGCGCGGCGGCGGGCCGGGATCGCCGGACCTCGCTAGCTCTGCTGCGAACACCGAGCCGGTATCGCCGCCGGACGGCTAGCCGCTGGCGGTAGGGTCACGAGCGTGATTGAGCCCGACCGCGTCGAGATCCTCATCAAACGCCTCGATCCCGGCCTTCCGCTGCCTGCCCGGGCGCACCCCGGCGACGCCGGCACCGACCTGTTCGCGGCTCAGGACGTGGAGCTGGCCCCCGGCCAGCGCGCGATCGTTCCCACCGGGGTGGCCATCGCGCTGCCGGACGGATACGCGGCTTTCGTGCACCCCAGGTCCGGGCTGGCGGCCCGGCACGGGGTCACGCTCGTCAATGCGCCGGGTACTGTCGATGCTGGGTACCGTGGCGAGATCAGGGTGACATTGCTCAATACCGATACCGAGCGGCCCGTCCGGCTCCAGCGCGGGGACCGGATCGCCCAGCTGGTCGTGCAGCGCGTGGCGTATCCGGTGTTCCACGAAGTGGAGACGCTGCCGGGTTCGGCCAGAGGTGAAGACGGATTCGGCTCGACCGGCGGCCACGCCGCGAGCGCGGGCCAGCTCGGCACTGAGGTTCCCGGCCGGGCCTGACCCCGGTTACGGCCCGGAACTACCCGGTTAACCAGAACTTGTAATAAGGAGCGTGCGGGGTGTTCCGACGGCGTCGCCGCGAGGACGCGGATCAGGCCGGCCGCGCCAGCGGCACCGAGCAAGACGAGCTGGACGACGAGTTCGCCGAGCCAGACGAGGACGAGCTAGAGGACCTCGATGACGCGGACCTCGGTGATGGGGAGCTCGGTGACTACGAGCTCGACGAGGAGGACCCGGACGAGGACGAGCCGGACCAGGCTGGCCGCCCCGCCAGGCCCGGCGAAGACCTAGGCGACCCCGCCACCTGGACCCGCCTGCGCGACTCCGCGCAGGACGGCCCCGGCATGCAGGACTCCGGGCCGTGGGATGCCTCCACCGGCTTCCCCGAGGGCGACCGGATGGACTTCGGCAGCCTGCTCGTGCCGGTCAAGGACGGCTTCGACATCCAGGTCAACCTGGACGAGGAGGCCGGGATCTGGATCGCCGTCGTGCACGGCGACAGCGCCCTCCAGCTCCAGGCGTTCGCCGCGCCCAAGCGGAGCGGCATCTGGGACGACGTCCGCGGGGAGATCGTCGCCGAGGTCGAGAAGTCGGGCGGCAGCAGCGAGGAACAGGACGGCCCGTTCGGGACCGAGCTGCTCGCGCGCCTGAACCAGCCCGCCGAGCCCGGCGGCCGGCCGGTGCCCCAGTCGCTGCGCTTCATGGGCGCCGACGGCCCCCGGTGGTTCCTGCGGGGACTCATCACGGGGCCGGCGACGCAGCGCTCGGCGGCCGCGCGTCCGTTCGAGGAGATCTTCGCCGACGTCGTCGTGGTGCGCGGCGAGCACGCCGAGCCGCCCCGCAAGGCCCTGGACATCGCGCTGCCCGAGGAGGCCCGGCAGGTCATCGAGCAGCAGATGGAAGCCGAGGGCATGCCGAACCCGTTCGAGCGCGGCCCGGAGATCACCGAGATCCACTAGCCGGGATCCCAGCCTCCGACCGGGATCCCGGCTAGTCCTGCTGCAAACACCGCCGGTGTCCCCGGCCTCCGGCCGGGGACGCTACTCGCCGCCGTGGAGCAGGGTGGCCAGCTCGGCTTCGACGTCCTGGCTGGTGACGAACAGCAGCTCGTCCCCGCTCTCCAGCGGGTCGTCGGCGCTGGGCACGATGACCCGGCTGTCGCGCAGGATCGCCACCAGCGCCGTGTCCGCGGGCCACTCGATGCTGCCGACCCGCTGGCCCGCCATCGGCGCGTCGGCGGGCATGGTCATCTCGACCAGGTTGGCATCGCTCTGCCGGAAGGTCATCAGCCGCACCAGGTCCCCGACGCTGACCGCCTCCTCCACCAGCGCCGACAGCAGCCGCGGGGTGGAGACCGCCACGTCTACGCCCCAGGACTCGTTGAACAGCCACTCGTTGGCCGGCAGGTTGATCCGGGCCACCACCCGGGGCACCCCGTACTCCGTCTTGGCCAGCAGCGAGGTGACCAGGTTGGCCTTGTCATCCCCGGTCGCCGCGATGACCACGTTGTAGCTCTCCAGCCCCGCGTCGTCCAGCGCCGTGATCTCGCACGCGTCGGCCATCAGCCACTCCGCCCCCGGCGCCGCGTAGACCTGGATCGCCTTGGGGTCCTTGTCGATCAGCAGGACCTCATGGCCGTTCTCGATCAGCTCCTTGGCGATGGACAAGCCGACGGCGCCAGCCCCAGCGATTGCGACGCGCATTAGTGTGCTCCCTTTCCGGGGACTGGGCGGCAAAAGAGGCCCGCTATGCGCTGCAGATCCCCCTCCTCGGCGATGACGTGCAGCACGTCACCTTCTTGCAGCACGGTCCCCGGGCCGGGGATCATCGCCCGGCCCAGCCGGGAGATGAACACGATCCTGGTCTGCGCCATCTCCTCCAGCGCGGACACCTTCTCGCCCAGCCACTCGTGCGTGCAGGCCACCTCGGCCAGCACCACCGCGCCGGTCGGGTCCCGCCACAGCGGCTCGGCGCCCTCCGGCAGCAGCCGGCGCAGCATCTGGTCGGCCGTCCAGCGCACCGTCGCGACCGTGGGGATGCCTAGCCGCTGGTACACGTCGGCCCGGCGCGGGTCGTAGATGCGCGCGACCACCCGCTCCACGCCGAACGACTCCCTGGCCACCCGGGCGGCGATCACATTGGAGTTGTCGCCGCTGCTGACCGCCGCGAAGGCGTCGGCGCGCTCGATGCCCGCCTCGGCCAGGGTCTCGCGGTCGAATCCGATTCCCGTGATCCTGCTGCCCTTGAAGCCGGATCGGAGCTTACGGAATGCCTCTGGGTCACGGTCGATCATCGCGACCGAGTGGCCCTGGTCCTCGAGGATGTGGGCGATGGTGGATCCGACCCGCCCGCACCCCATGATGACGATGTGCACGCTGTTCCTTCCCGGCCCGGATCAGTGCTTGATCACGGTATGCCCACATGCACCCGCGACTAGCCCGCCATACCCCTCCCGCCACAGTGGCGGACGGGCACGGCAATATGGTGCCAGTGACCACCCCTGTTTCCGCTAGGCCCCTGCCCGGTGACGTGCTGGAACTGACAGTCGGCGAGGCGGTGCACGGTGGCTGGTGCGTGGCCCGCCCTGATGATAGGGGTCAGGTCGTATTCGTCAGGCACGCACTGCCCGGTGAACGGGTCCGCGCGGCCATCACCCAGGTCACCGCCAAGCTCGCCCGCGCCGACGCCGTCGAGATCCTGGACCCGTCACCCGACCGGGTGGCGCCGCCGTGCCCGCACGCCCGGCCCGGCGGCTGCGGCGGCTGCGACTGGCAGCACGCCAGCCTGCCCGCCCAGCGCCAGCTCAAGGCCGCCGTCGTCCGCCAGCAGCTAGCCCGGATCGCCGGGCTGGACCGCGAGGTCACCGTCGAGGCGCTGCCCGGCGACCAGCCCGACGCCGCCGCACCCGGCCTCGGCTGGCGGACCCGGGTCAGCTTCGCCGTCGGCCCCGACGGCCGGGCGGGCCTGCACCAGCACCGGTCCCACAAGATCGTCCACGTGGGGGAGTGCCCCATCGCCCACGCCGAGGTCAATGACGTCGGCGTGACCGCCCAGGCCTGGCCCGGTGCCGCCTCCGTCCAGGCCGCCGCGGTCCCCGAGACCGGCGAGCGCGGCGTCCTGGTCACCGCCGCCCGCCGCAGCCAGTCCCGGTCCCGGTCCCGTAAATCCCGGCCGGGCGCCCCGTCCCGGCTCGGCTCGCTGCCGCCCGTGACCGCCGACAGCGTCGCCACCGTCGCCGCGAGCGGGGCCAGGACCGCCGTGGCCGGCCGCGGCTACCTCACCCAGCAGGCCGCCGGCCGGGCCTGGCGCGTCGACCTGGCCGGCTTCTGGCAGGTCCACCCCGCCGCCGCCGACACCCTCGCGGCCGCCGTGCTCCAGGCCCTGGAGCCCAGCCCCGGCGACGTGGCGCTGGACCTGTACTGCGGAGCCGGCCTGTTCGCCGGGGTCCTGGCCCCGGAGGTCGGCCCGGAGGGCCGGGTCATCGGCGTCGAGTCCGACCCCGCCACCGTCCGTGACGCCCGGCACAACCTTCGCGAGTGGCCCTGGGCCCGGGTCCACCGCGGCGACGTGGGCGAGGTGCTGGGCCGCATCGGCCTGTCCGGCGCGTCCCTGGTCGTTCTCGACCCACCCCGGGCCGGCGCCGCCCCCGCCGTCATCGACGCGCTGACCGGCGCCGGACCCAGCCTCGCCGCCGAGTCCGAGTCCGAGTCCGAGTCCGGAGCCAGGCCTGTCGCCGAGCCCGCCGCCGGGTCCGAGTCCGGAGCCAGGCCTGTCGCCGAGCCCGCCGCCTGGTCCGAGTCCGGGCATGGGCCGGGGGCCGGGGCCAGCAGCCTGCGCCGGATCGCGTACGTCTCCTGCGACCCGGCCACCCTGGCCCGCGACCTGGGCCTGCTGATCGCGGGCGGCTGGACCCTCGACGCCCTGCGCGCCTTCGACGCCTTCCCCATGACCCACCACGTCGAGTGCCTGGCCACCCT
>JBOHCO010001023.1:0-13650 GCA_050698895.1 Streptosporangiaceae bacterium | reverse complement strand
TTATCGCCTCCGGACATGGCTCGCCGCTGACGGCTCCGATCGGCACCGGCACGGTCGACGGGTTCGCGGCGGGGATGCTGCTGTCGGGCGTGGTGTTCCTGCTGATCCTGGCTCAGCGGCGGGCCGCGCGGCGGCCAGCGCGAGCAAGCGCCGCGCGGGTGAGCGAGACACCGGCGGGGCCGGCTGGCGAGGCGCCGGCGCCGGAAGTGGCGCTCGGCCAGTACCCGGAATCGATCCTGGCGGCCCCGATCCTGGCGGCACCAGTCGAGGCGGAGGTCAGCCCGGCGCTGAGCGCTGATGCTCTCAGCGTTCAGGCTCTCAGCACGCAGGCCCTGGGCACGCAGGCCCTGGGCACGCAGGCCCTGAGCACTCATCCGTACGCCGACGTCAGTCCCTTCGGGGGAGCCAGCTCACCCGCGAGCTTCATGCCGTTCGCGGACGCGGCGAACGAGGTGGTGCTCCAGGCGGGCGTGCGGCTCGAGGAGTGGCTGGAGGGAGAGATGCGGCGGCCGAGCCTGCCCGGATCCAGCCGCGCCCATTTCCCGGCACCGGAAACGGCCTCGGCACTGGCGACGCCGCTGCCAGCCGCGGTGCCGGCCGTGGTGCCAGTCGCGGTGCCGGCCGTGGTGCCAGCCGTGGTGCCAGCCGCGGTCGCGGCTGCAGAGGCCAGCACGGCTGTGGTGCCCGTGACGTTCCCGGAGGCCGGCCCGCCGTCCTCGGCCACGGCGGAGGAGGATCTGGGCGACGAGCCGGGCCAGCGCCGCCGGGCGTCGGCCTACCAGAGCAAGCACCGGCTGAGCGGGCGCAGCGACAGCAAGCCGTGGCCGGACAACCACCGCCGGGCGGCGCGGCACGCGGCGGCCTCGTCGGCACGGTCCGGGGCAAGGAGCCGAATGTTCGGTCTGCGGCAGCTCGGCCCGGTCAGCGCGGCCGACTAGCGGCCGACTAGCGGCCGACTGGCGGCGGCCCCGCAGTCGACAGCAGTCGGCTAACGGGGCGGGAACAGCGGGCCGTATGGGTAGCCAGCCTGCGACGGCCCGCCCAACTGCGTGCGAACAGCGCGGATAACCTTGCGTCGCAGCGTCGCCTTGCGGCTGCCGTCGGCATACAGTCGCATCCGGGACAGCTCCCAGTGGCCGTACTCGGCGTGATCGGTCAGCATGCGTCGTGCCGCGTCACGTGTCATGTCGCGCGGCAGGTTGAGCACCAGGTAGGAGTACTCGGCCATCACCCTTTATTGTGCGCGCCGGCGGCGGTGGTTCAATCACCTTGAGGAAAACCGCAGCGCGCGGTTAGGGAACACTCACCCCGGTCGGCCGAGTTGTCTATGGAGATGGGACCTCAGCGGACTCGCCGGATGGCTAGACTGCGCCCGCTAGTCGGGGGTCCTAGCCCAGGGGTCGTAGGGTGACCAGAGCGCCAGTGCGGGCTGGACGCCTGCGGTAGCCTCCAGGGCGACCGGGGATGTGAGGGTGAAGATCGTGGCAGCTAGGACGGGATCGTCCGCCAAGGGCAAGGGCACCACCGCCGCCAAGGCGGCGGGTGCCAATGGCGGTGCCCGCCGTGCCAATGGCGGTGCCCGCGGCAGGCGGCTGGTCATCGTCGAGTCGCCGAGCAAGGCGCGCACGATCGCCGGATACCTGGGCGACGGCTACGTAGTCGAGTCCAGCATCGGCCATATCCGCGACATGCCGGACAGGGCCGCCGAGATCCCGCTGAAGTACCGCAAGGAGCCCTGGGCTCGCCTCGGCGTGAACGTGGACGCGGACTTCGAGCCGCTGTACGTGGTCAACTCCGACAAGAAGCAGCAGGTCTCCAAGCTCAAGTCGCTGCTCAAGGATGCCGACGAACTCCTGCTGGCCACTGATGAGGACCGCGAGGGCGAGGCGATCGCCTGGCACCTGCTCGAGGAGCTGAAGCCGCAGGTCCCGGCCCGCCGCATGGTCTTCCACGAGATCACGCCGGAGGCGATCGCCCGGGCCGTGGCCAGTCCGCGCGAGGTGGACCTGGGCATGGTGGAGGCGTACCAGACACGCCGGGTACTGGACCGGCTGTACGGGTACGAGGTCTCGCCGGTCCTGTGGAAGAAGGTCATGCCGCAGCTGTCGGCGGGCCGGGTGCAGTCGGTGGCCATCCGCCTGGTGGTGGACCGTGAGCGGGAGCGCATCGCGTTCCGCCCGGCTCAGTACTGGGACCTGGAGGCGGAGTTCGCCAAGCACCTGGAGAACGTGGCCAGGGCCGCGGCCGACGAGCGGACCGCGTTCTCGGCCCAGCTGGTCTCGGTGGACGGGCGCCGGGTCGCCCAGGGCCGCGACTTCACCTCGATCGGCTCGCTGCGCTCGGCTGACGCCGCGGCGCCGATCCTGCACCTGGACGGAGCCGCCGCGGCTCAGCTGGCGGATCGCCTGGGCGCAGCCTCGTTTTCTGTCAAATCCGTCGAGCGCAAGCCCTACCGCCGACAGCCGTATGGCCCATTCCGGACCACGACGCTCCAGCAGGAGGCGTCGCGCAAGCTGGGCTTCTCGACCAAGTACACGATGCAGACGGCGCAGCGGCTGTACGAGAACGGCCACATTACTTATATGCGGACCGACTCGATCACGCTGTCGCAGACCGCCATCACGGCGGCGCGGCGGCAGGCCAGCGAGCTGTACGGCGCGGAGTACGTGCCGGACACGCCGCGCACCTACGCCAGCAAGGTGAAGAGCGCGCAGGAGGCGCACGAGGCGATCCGCCCGGCGGGTGACTCATTCAAGACGCCGGCGCAGGCCGGGCTGTCGGGTGACCAGCTCCGGCTCTACGAGCTGATCTGGAAGCGGACCGTGGCGTCGCAGATGAAGGACGCGACGGGCGAGTCGGTCTCAGTCCGGGTCGAGGGCCAGACCGGCGAGGCGGAGCCGATCACGGTGACCGGCTCGGGGGGCCAGGCCGCCGAGACGATCGCCGGGCGGACGGCGGAGTTCAGCGCCTCGGGCAAGGTCATCGCCTTCTACGGGTTCCTCAAGGCCTACGTCGAGGGCTCGGACGACCCGGACGCGGAGCTGGACGACAACCAGCGCCGGCTGCCGCCGCTGGCCGAGGCCGACCCGGTGGACGCGCTCCGCCTGGCCGCCGCGGAGCACGCGACCCGGCCGCCGGCCCGCTACACCGAGGCATCGCTGATCAAGGAGCTGGAAGACCGGGAGATCGGCCGGCCGTCCACCTACGCCTCGATCATCGGGACGATCCTGGACCGCGGATACGTGTTCAAGAAGGGCACGGCGCTGGTCCCGTCGTTCGTGGCCTTCGCGGTGGTGACGCTGCTGGAGCGGCACTTCACCCAGCTGGTGGACTACGACTTCACCGCCCGGATGGAGGACGCGCTCGACGACATCGCCAAGGGCGACGCGGAGCGGGTGCCCTGGCTGCGCCGGTTCTACTTCGGTTCGGAGGGCGAGGAGGGGCTCAAGGAGCTCGTCACCGACCTGACGGACATCGACGCCAGGGAAGTGAGCTCGTTCCCGCTCAGCGGCTCGGACATCGTGGTCCGGGTCGGCCGCTACGGGCCGTACGTGGAACGGGACGGGCAGCGGGCCAACGTGCCCGAGGGCACGGCCCCGGACGAGCTGACCCCGGAGTTCGCCGGCGAGCTGCTGTCGCGGCCGAGCGGCGAGAAGATCCTGGGCACGGACCCGCAGACCGGCAAGACGATCGTGGCCAAGGACGGCCGTTACGGGCCGTACGTGACCGAGCAGCTGGAGGAGGGCGCGCCGGCGTCGGCCAAGCCGCGGACGGCCTCCCTGCTGAAGTCCATGGACCTGGACAGCGTCACGCTGGAGGACGCGCTGCGGCTGCTGACGCTGCCCCGGACGCTGGGCGAGCTGGACGGCGAGCCGGTAACGGTCCAGAACGGACGTTACGGGCCTTATGTCAAGAAAGGCACGGACAGCCGTTCGCTCGAGTCCGAGGAACAGATGTTCACGGTCACCCTGGACCAGGCGAAGGAGCTGTTCGCCCAGCCCAAGACCAGGGGCCGCGCGGCGCGGGGCGCCGCCCCGCCGCTGCGGGAGCTGGGCCAGGACACCGCGACCGGCAAGCCGATCGTGCTCAAGGAGGGCCGGTTCGGGCCCTACGTCACCGACGGCGAGACCAACGCCTCGCTGCGCAAGGGCGACGCGGTCGAGGACATCACGACGCAGCGGGCGATCGAGCTGCTGGCCGACCGGCGGGCCGCGGCGCCCGCGCCCAAGCGGCGGGCCAGTCCGGCTCGCGGCACCTCGCGCGCGAGCGGGACCGGGCGGGCCAAGGCCAAGCCGAAGGCCAAGACCGCCGGGGACAGCTGAGCAGGGACAGCTGACCGGGGACAGCCGACCGGGGGCACAGGTGAGGCCGGGAACAGGTGATCGTCCGGCTTCGGCGGCTCACCGGTCAGGGGGGCGCGGTGCCTATACTCTGGCGCAGTGAACATTAAGTCCCCTTTGGGTTCGCGCAGGGACGGCGTATTGTCCATCAAGCCGTTCCGGCGGCTGTGGATAGCGCTGTCGCTTTCCAGCCTGGGGGATTGGCTCAGCCTGCTCGCGCTGTCCATCCTGGCCACCGATCTCGGCGGCAAGGGCAGCAGCAGCACGTACGCGGTCAGCGGCGTGTGGCTGACCTCGCTGCTGCCCGCGCTGCTGTTCGGCCCGCTGGCCGGGGCGATCGCGGACCGGTTCGACCGCCGGACCATCATGATCATCGGCGACGTGGTCAGGGCCGTGCTCTACCTGTCCATCCCGGTCAACCTGAGCCTGGGCGTGGTCGACAAGCTCACCTGGCTCTACGTGGCCCAGTTCCTGGCCTCCACGGCGTCGCTGTTCTGGACCCCGGCCAAGGACGCCTCGGTACCCAACCTGGTGCCGTCGGACAAGCTGGAGCAGGCCAATCAGCTCAGCCTGTTCACCACCTACGGCACCGCGCCGGTCGCCGGCCTGCTGTTCTCCCTGATCTCCCTGATCAGCCGGTTCCTCGGCTCGCTGTCCCATTACTTCACCGCCCAGCCGGTCGACCTGGCGCTGTACTTCAACGTCCTGACCTTCGTGGTGTCCGCGCTGACCGTGATGACGCTGCAGCTGCCGCGGCACCACGCCGCCCCGGCGGAAGCCGGCGGGCCCGCCGAGCCGTCGGTGCTGCGGTCGATCTGGGACGGCTGGCGCTTCGTGGGCCGGAACCGGATCGTGCGCGGCATCGTCATCGGCATGTCCGGGGCGTTCGCGGCGGGCGGCGTGGTGGTCGGCCTGGGCGCTCCCTACGTCAAGACCGTGCTGCACGGCGGCGGGGCCGGCTGGGGCGTCGTGTTCGCCGCGATCTTCCTGGGCCTGGCCGCCGGGATGTTCCTCGGCCTGCGCATCCTGCGCGGCTTCAGCCGGCACCGGCTGTTCGGGCTGTCCATCGCGTTCGCGGCCCTGCCGCTGGCGCTGATCGCCCTGATCCCGAACCTGGTCATCGTGGCCATCCTGGTCCTCGTGCTGGGCGCCTGCGCCGGCGTCGCCTACGTCACCGGCTACACCGTGACCGGCCTCGAGGTCGATGACGACACCAGGGGCCGGACGTTCGCGTTCCTCCAGTCGGGCATCCGGGTGATCCTGTTCGCTGTCATCGCCGTCGCGCCGCTGATCGCGGGCGGCCTCGGCGAACTGGTCAGCGCGGTCACCGGCAGCCAGTCGCTGACCATCGCCAACGTCACCTACGGCCGGATCGGGGACAACCTGGTCCTGCTGATCGCCGCGCTGGTCGCGCTGGCGCTCGGCCGGGCCTCCTACCATCAGATGGACGACCGGCGCGGCGTGACGCTGCTGTCCGACCTGACCGCGACGTTCCGGGGTGATGCCCCCGGCCCGGTGCCGGGTACCGCTGCCGACAGGCCGCTGGAGCGCCGGGGCCTGCTGCTGGCCCTGGAGGGCGGCGAAGGCGCGGGCAAGTCCACGCAGGCCCGGCTGCTGGCCATCTGGCTGCGTGACCAGGGCTACGACGTCGTGGCGACGCACGAGCCGGGCGCGACCAAGGTCGGGATGCGGCTGCGCGCGCTGCTGCTGGACAACACCCTGGACGGGCTGGCGCCGCGGGCCGAGACGCTGATGTACGCCGCCGACCGGGCCGAGCACGTGGCCGCGGTGATCGCGCCGGCGCTGGACCGGGGCTCCATCGTGGTCACCGACCGGTATGTGGACTCCTCGGTGGCCTACCAGGGAGCGGGCCGCAGGCTCTCCGCGGAAGAGATCACGAGCATTAACAAATGGGCGACCGGCGGACTGACGCCCGACCTGACCATCTTGCTCGACCTGGCGCCCGTCGAGGGCCTGAGCCGGGCGGCGCGGTCGGGTGACCGGCTAGAGTCCGAGCCGATGGAGTTCCACCAGCGGGTGCGGTCCGGATTCCTGGCCCGGGCCCACGCCGAACCGGAGCGTTACCTGGTGCTGGACGCGACCAGGCCGCCCGGCGAGGTCAGCCGCGAGATCCAGGCCAAGGTGCGTGACCTGCTGCCCGACCCGGTGCCCATGACGGCCGAGGAGACCACCGGCAGCTTCCCGGCGGTGCGCGAATGAGGCTCGCGAATGGCCGATGAGCAGGCCCTGGCTGGCCCCGGCGTATTCCGCCAGCTGATCGGCCAGGAGGCGGTCGTGGACCAGCTCAGCCGGGCGGTCCGCGCGGCCAGCGACCGGTCCGGAGCCGCCGGGGCCTCGGGCATGACCCACGCGTGGCTGTTCACCGGCCCGCCGGGCTCGGGCCGGTCGGTGGCCGCCCGCGACTTCGCGGCCGCCCTGCTGTGCGACCGGCAGGGCTGCGGCGAGTGCCCGTCCTGCCGCCAGGTCGAGGTGGGCTCGCACGCGGACCTGCTGCTGGTCCGCCCGGACGGGCTGTCCTACGGCGTGAAGCAGACCAGGGACCTGGTCCTCAAGGCGGCGACGGCCCCGGTCGGCGGGCGCTGGCGGGTCGTGGTGTTCGAGGACGCCGACCGCGCCACCGAGCAGGCGGCCAACGCGCTGCTCAAGGCGATCGAGGAGCCGGCCCCGCGCACCGTCTGGCTGCTGTGCGCCCCGTACGCCGACGACCTGCCTACCACGATCAGGTCCCGGTGCCGCCTGGTGACCCTGCGCACGCCGCCCACGGCCGCCGTGGCGACCGTGCTGGAGGGCGAGGGCGTGGATCCCGCCCTGGCGCTGACGGCGGCCCAGGCCGCGCAGGGCCACATCGGGCGGGCCCGGCGGCTGGCCACCGACCCCGAGGCGGCCCGCAGGCGGGCCGGGGTTCTCGCCGTCCCGTTCCAGGTCAGCCGGCTGGGTGACGCGCTGGGCGCCGCCGACGCGCTGGTCAAGGCGGCCAAGGCGGACGCCGAGGCGGTCACCGGGGAGATGGACGAGCCGGAGCGCGAGGCCATGCGCCGGGCCTTCGGCGAGGGCTCGACCGGCAAGGGCGTGGCCACCGCGGTACGCGGCGCGGCCGGGGCGCTCAGGGACCTGGAGGGTCGGCAGAAGTCACGGGCCACCCGGGTGCAGCGGGACTCGCTGGACCGGGCACTGCTCGACCTGGCCGGGTTTTACCGTGACGTGCTGGCCGTCCAGCTCGGCGCCGACGTGGAGCTGGCCAACGCCGGGCAGCGCGAGCAGGTCGCGGACGTGGCCGTCGCCTCCCGCCCCGAGGCCACCGTGCGCCGGATCGAGGCCATCCTGAAGTGCCGCGCGCGAGTGGCCGCCGCCGTGGCCCCCTTGCTGGCGGTGGAGGAGATGACCATCGCCCTGGTGGACGGCCTCCGCCCGGCCTAGCCCGGTCTGGCCTAGCTCTGTCCGGCCCAGCTCTGTCCGGCCGCGTCCACGTCGGCCGAGAAGACCGGCTGGAGCATGTGCCAGTCCTGCGGGTGAGCCCGGATCCCGGTCTCGAACGCCGCCGCCACCTCCTGCATCATCGCCGCCGTCTGCTCCCGCCTGCTGCCGTGCTCGGGCACCCGGATCTCCTCCGCCACGTGCACGCCCCAGTGGTCACCCTCGAACCACAAGATCACCGGCATCAGCGCCGCGCCCGTGTGCACCGCCAGCGCCGCCGCGCCGCCCATCATCCGGGCCTTCTCGCCGAAGAACTCCACCTCGATGCCGCCGCCGGTGACGTCCCTGTCGCAGACCAGCACGGCGATGTTCCCTGTCCGCAGCCGCCGGGCCAGGACGCCGAACGGGTTGCCCGAGCCGCCGCTGGTCGGCAGCACCTCCATGCCCAGCCGCTCGCGGAACGCCACGAACCGGTTGAAGAGCGTTTCCGGGTCGAGCCGCTCGGCCACCGCCGTGACCGTGCCCGCGCCCTGGGCGGCCATCCAGGCGCCGGCCTGGTCGTAGTTGCCCATGTGCGGCAGCGCGAAGATCACCCCGCGCCCGGCGGCCAGGTGGTCCAGCGCGTCCTGGAAGTGCCCCGAGGGCGGCGGTGCGCCGGTCAGCCGCTCGGGCCGCATCACCGGCAGCCGGAACGCCTCCATCCAGTACCGAGCGTAGGACCGCAAGCCCAGCCGGGACAGCTCGCGCAGGCGTTCCTCCGCCGCCGTGGCCCCGATCACCCGCCGGAGGTTGGCCTCCAGCATCCGCACCCGGGGACCGCGCCGCCGCCAGGCCACGTCCGCGACGAACTGGGAGCACCGCGCCGCCCAGGCCTCGGGCAGTCGGCAGACCACCGACCAGCCCAGGCCGTAAGCGGCGTCGGTAAGCCTGTCGCGCAGGCCCGGCATGGCAACCTCCCGTGATTGGTGATGCTGATGGGATATGCCACGTTATCCAGGCCGACGGGTGCTCTTGGCGGCCTGGTCGCACGGCAGCCGTGATCGCACCGTAACCTGGGTCGATGGGCATGATGATGGCGGTCAGCTTCCAGCGGAACGGGCGACTGTACTACCTCGACCCCGGTCCGTACCAGGCATCGGTCGGAACCAAGGTGCTGGTGCCCACCGACTCCGGTCCGGAGGTGGCTGAGTGCATCTGGGGGCCCCAGTGGGTCGATGATGACATCAATGGCCTGCCCGTCTGCGAGGGCCTGGCCACCGACGAGCAAATGAGCCGGGACGAGTCCAACCGCCAGCGCCGGGCCGAGGCCAAGGCCGCCGCCCGGCGGCTCGTCCGCGAGCACGGCCTGCCCATGAAGGTCGTCGGTGTCGACTACCTCGACGAGCCCAACGTCTTCACCGTCTACTTCGGCGCCCCGCACCGGGTCGACTTCCGCGAGCTAGTCCGCGCCCTGGCCGGCCGCCTGCGGGCCCGCGTCGAGCTGCGCCAGATCGGCCCGCGCGACGAGGCCCGGCTCCAGGGTGGCATCGGCCCGTGCGGCCGCGACCTGTGCTGCGCCACGTTCCTCAAGGACTTCGAGCCCGTCTCGGTCCGGATGGCCAAGGACCAGGACCTGCCCGTGAACCCGCTGCGGATCGCCGGCGCCTGCGGGCGGCTGATGTGCTGCCTGAAGTACGAACACCCGCTGTACGTCGAGGCGCACGAGCGCATGCCCAAGCTCGGCGAGCGCGTGGGCACGCCGTCCGGAAACGGGCAGGTGGTCGGCCGGAACGTCCCCTCCGACACTGTGAGCGTCCGCCTGGACGGCGGCCGCAAGTGCGCCTGCCCGGTCGCCTCCGTCTGCGGCCCGCGTCGCCAGCACGACGATCACTACGGCGACAATCAGGATGACTCGCCGGACGCTGAGTAACCACGTTGTGGCAGCCAGCGAGGTTAGGCTGCCTGCGCACACATCGGCGACGAGAACGGTAACGGCGTGAAAAAGTTCCGTACGGTGACCGGGCTGGCCGTGGCCGCCTTCGTGGCGGCGGCCTGCACGGGCACTCCGAATTCCAAGGCTGCCCCGTCGCCGTCGCCCAAAGGCACCGCGGGCTTCTACGCGCAGCACGTCCCCTGGAAGGACTGCGGCGGCGGCTTCCAGTGCGGAACGCTCCACATGCCGCTCGACTATGCCCACCCGGACGGCCAGCGCATCACGATGGCGGTCATCCGGCTGCCCGCCGAGGGCCCGCGCAAGGGCTCCATGCTGATCAACCCGGGCGGCCCCGGCGGCTCGGGCGTGCAGTTCGTCCGCGACGCCGCACGCCAGTTCGGCCCCGACCTGCGCAAGAACTTCGACCTCGTCGGCTTCGACCCGCGCGGGGTCAACCAGACCAAGCCCGCGGTCCGCTGCCTCAGCAGCAAGGACCTCGACCGCTTCTTCGCCACCGACACCTCACCGGACGACCCGGCCGAGGTGAACGACCTGGTCAAGGTGAGCAAGGGCTGGGCGAACGACTGCCGGTCACGCATCCCGTCGCTCCTGCCGTACGTCGGCACGATCAACGCGGCCAAGGACATGGACGTCCTCCGAGCCGCCGTCGGCGACGCGGGGATGACCTACTACGGCGCCTCGTACGGCACCTACCTCGGCGCGTACTACGCCGACCTGTTCCCGCACCGCGTACGCGCCATGGTCCTCGACGGCGCGGTCGACCCCAAACTGTCGGGCGACGCGGTCAACATCGAACAGGCCAAGGGCTTCGACACCGCGGTCCACGCCTTCGCCGCCGACTGCGTGAAGGTCGCCGACTGCCCGCTGGGCACCGGCACCACGCACTCGGCACTGCTGCGCCTGCAGCGGCTCTTCGCCCAGACGGACAAGAAGCCGCTGAAGAACAACCTGGGCGACGGCCGCATCGTCGACGAGTCCCTGGTCGAGCTCGGCGTGGCGTCGGCGCTGTACAACAAGCAGACGTGGCCGATCCTGCGACTGGCGTTGAAGAGCGCCATCGAACAGGGCGACGGCACGACACTGCTGCGCCTGGGCGACCTGCTGGTCGAGCGCAACAAGGACGGCTCGTACTCCAACCAGAGCGAAGCCAACATGGCCATCAACTGCGTCGACAAGCCGTACGCGCGGACCCTCGGCCCGTGGAAGGCCGAGGCGGCGAAGGCGAAGAAGGTCGCCCCGCTCTTCGGCGAGTTCGTGGTGTGGGGCACCCTGCCGTGCGGCTACTGGCCGGTCCAGAGCCACGAACAGCCGCGCCCGCTCCACGCGTCCGGCTCCAAGCCGATCGTGGTGGTGGGCACGACACGCGACCCGGCGACCCCGTACAGGTGGGCCCAGAACCTCGCCTCCGAACTCCGCGCGGGCGTACTGCTGAGCCTGGACGGCGACGGCCACACCGCGTACCTCCAGGGCAACCCGTGCATCACGAGCGCGGTGGACCACTACCTGGTCACAGGCGTCCCACCGAAGAAGAACGCCATGTGCCACTGAGCCGGATGCGCGAGGAGTACGGGGAACCCGGTAGACTTCACCGCGCGCCGCACCTCGGTGTGGTCGGCCGCCTTAGCTCAGTCGGCAGAGCGATTCACTCGTAATGAATAGGTCATCGGTTCGATTCCGATAGGCGGCTCCCTGGTCAAAGGCCCCTTCCGATCTTCGGAAGGGGCCTTTTGCTAACGCTCTTGCTAACAGGCCGGGTTACGCGGCCTTGATGGCTTTGGCGAAGACATCCGCTGCCGTTGTCTCGGCGGAGCGGATCACGTGGGCGTAGACCCTCAGGGTGATCGCCGGGTCACCGTGGCCAAGCCTCGCCGCAACGACGTGGACCCGTCGGCTTTGCCTACCCAGGTCGAGACGCAGATGACGGGCCGATATCTGGTTGACCTTCACCGCCGCAAGCTGCTCACCCTCACGGGCAACATCCGGCCCGCGCATATGCAGGAGAAGCTAGTCGGTAAGACCAAGACCAAGGTCAACAAGTGGACCAGCGAGCTGCTCAACAACGACGCCATCATCGGGAACATCTCGATTCGCCTCGATCCGTCCAAGTCGGAGTACGAGACCTGGTATGACGACGAGAGCGGCCAGACCAATATGACCATCACCGAAGGGACGCTGGACTGCGCGGTCGACTCGCTCTCGCGCATCAAGGCGATCTTGCAAGCCGCCGACAATCCGCTGGGCAGCTTCAACCTCGACACCCGCTTCCAGGTGCGGATCTGGCTGGTCGATGACGACACAGCCAAGAAGGTCGCGACGATCTACAACACCCGCGGCGACAAGGTGAACGACTCGACCGCAAAGTACGCCTACTCCGAGACCAAGGAGCAGGAGATCGCCCGCCGACTGGTCAACGGCAACGAGCACCTCGGGCAGGACAACATCGAGGTGCTGTCCAACTCGGTGTCCGCGAGCTCCCACAAGCTCACCGCCTTCAACACCATCAGCCGTGCGCTCGAGACGTCCTGGAAGGGCGGCCCGGTGACGGCCGCCGACGTCGAGGCTCAGTCGAGCTGGCTGATAAGCGCTTGGAACTCCCTGGTTAAGGTCCGCCCCGAGTACGGAAAGCTGTCAACCCCCGCCCGCCAGGAACAGCGTTCGACGAACATCGCCTCCACGGCCGTAGTGATCTACGGGCTCATCGGCGCCATGTCGACCATGTATGCCGAACACATTGACCCCGAGGTGGCCTTCAAAGCGCTTGGCTCTGACGACGGCAAGAGTGATGTCTTTGCCTGGCAGAACCCGATCTGGTCGCGGGCCGGCGTCGTTACGCCAACCGGTTCCGACTCGGGCACCTTGACCACCCGAAACAGCTTCCCGGCTCGCCGTGCGGCCACCCGCGTCCTCCAGGAGGTTATGGGCCTTAACGGCGAACCCACCGACTGACTTCAGAACTTGTGCGCGAGGTTCCGCTCCTTACGTGAGGGCGGGGCCTCGCGCAGGAAGCTCCGCGACCACCCTCGCGAGGCGCCGTAAGACGAACGCCCGACGTGTGCCCGATAGCCGATCGGCAAATCGACGGCGCGATACTTCCGGTCCTCGGAGCCGGGCGGCTTCTGCGGTCGGCGTCGGCTTATCCTCGGACAACGCGGGTGCGGCCGACGGCAACGGTGACGGCAACGACGGCAGCCATGGACTGCCATCGGCACACGTCCAACGCCGTCTACCTCAGTGGATGCTGTGTGAGCAGGGGTGTCCGTATTCCTTGTAAGCGGAAGGTCGCCCGCTCCACAGCTGTGCGGACCGCGGCTGGCCCGGCTGAGGAATGGATGGGCGTCGCCGCAGGTAACGCCGACTGCTGTACAGCACGGATGTACAGCAACACCGCCATACAGCCCCTGTCGCGGTCACACGTCACCACACGTCCGAGCAGGGAGAGCCGCAGCCGACCTCGATCATGCCGGTAGTTCGCATCGAAGTGGTCAAGCGATGGCTGGTGGAAATGACGATCGCCGTGGGTGGCTGCCGCCGTTCGGGTAGGGGGCGATCGCTGCCGCGCGGCTTCCCGTGCTCGGGCCATAGCCGGCCCTGCGCTCCGGGTCCGCTTGCCACCGGACACGGGGACTTCTCGCCGCGCGGACGGCGCTAACGGTTTTGCTAACGACAGCTCTGGAGCGCTGTGTGTCCCGTGAGAGGAATCTCGGACCGCTCTGGCCGTTCTGGGCTGGGCGAGCCTTGTTGAGTGGCAGAGCAAGGGGCCGGGTTTGTCATCGAAGTTGGCCCGGTGGCACTTTCGGGCCTGGTTTTGCCATTCATTCCGGCCCGGACGCAAGGCCCGAGCCCAAGGAATGCTAGGGAGTGTCTCAGAGTGTCCGTGACCTGCCGGAACTCCGGTTCTCGGTCGCACCGGGTGCGTAGCGGTCAGGGCAGATCTAAGAGGGC
>JBOHCO010001022.1:0-3020 GCA_050698895.1 Streptosporangiaceae bacterium | reverse complement strand
GGGCCCGGCCCTGCGGGCCCGCGCCGCCACCGTCGGCGCCATGTCGTCCGCGCTCCTGAGCTTGGACACCCGCGGCGTCGCCACCGCCTACAGCGCGGCCGGCCAGCCCCGCCGGCCCTGGCTCCGGCTCGGCCCGCCGCGTCGGGCCAAGCTGGTGCTGCTGTGGCGGGACCTGCTGGCCCTGCTCCGGGCCCCGTCCCGGCTCACCGGCGCGGTGACGCTGGCGCTGCTGGCCGTCGGCCTGCTCGCCCTGGCCGCGCGCGGGCCGCACGTCTCCCCGCTGCCGGTGGCCTGCGCGCTGGCGCTCGGCTACCTGGCCGCGGCCTGGCTGTGCGAGGGCGCCCGGCTGGACGCCGAGGACAGCCGCCGCTCCGTGCCCCTGCCGTTCCGCTACAAGTCGCTGGCCTGGTGGCACGCGGCCGTGCCGGTCCTGGTCCTGCTGGCCGCCGCGGGCGTGCCGGTGGTCGCGCTGTCCGTGGCCTCCGGCGACCCGCGGCCGATCGCGCTGCTCGCCGTGGCCGTGCCCGTCCTGGTGGCCGGCGCGCTGGTCAACGTGTTCCGCGGCGAGTTCCCGCTGGACATGTTCGCGGGCGTGGACACCCCGTTCGGCAACACCGCGGCCCTCAGGATCTTGTTCTGGTCGGCCTGGGGCCCGGTGGTCGCGGTGGCGCCCCTGACCGCGCTGCTGGCCAGCGCGCTGGCCGCACCAGGCGGCCGGGCGGCCGACGGCGCGGTGGCCCGCGCGGTGGTAATCGGCGCCGGGCTGGCCATCGGCCTGGCCGCCTACGCCGCCCGCCGCGCGGCGCGACTGCGCGGGGCCTCGTGAGCGACGCCGGCCTCAGCTCCCCGGCCACTGTGCCCCGACCCGGGCCAGGACCGGCATCCATAGCCAGGATCACGGCTCGGCGGGCAGCACGCTGGGCTGGTCCGCGATCCACAGCCAGCTGCCGTCCGGCTGGCGGCGGGCAATCTCCGCGGTGGCGTTGCCCGGCCGGGTGGTCGAGGTGAGGGCAATGTCCCCCTGGTTCAGAGCCGGACGAGTCTCACCGGAGAAGCTCAGCCCGCTGGCCAGCAGCTCGGCGTACACGGCCCGGATGGCCGCGGTGCCGACGGCCGGCTGGCCGGGCGGGACGGCCAGCACCGCGTCCGGCTCGTAGAGAGCCACCACGCCCTCGACGTCGCCGGCGTTGGCGCGCTCCAGGAACAGCCGGTCCAGGTCCTCGGGCCGCTGCGCGCGCTCCCGCGTGTCCTCCGCGCTCATGGCGTCCATCATCCCCCCGGCCACCGACAGCCCCGGGGCGGTGCGCGGCCATCGGTGAGTGCTACCTTCCGCGCTATGCCAGCCAAAGTCGCGATCGTCACCGGAGGCGGCACGGGCATCGGCCGGTCGGCCGCCCTGGCCCTGGGCCGCGAGGGCTACTCGGTGGTCATCGCCGGGCGGCGGCCCGAGCCGCTCGAGCAGACCGTGGCCGACGCCGGGGCCGAGGGACTGACGCTGTCCAGCATGGTCACCGACGTCAGCGACCCGGCCGACGTGCGCGCGCTGTTCGACGCCGCGGTTGAGCGCTACGGCCGGGTGGACGTGCTGTTCAACAACGCCGGGCGGGGCGCGCCGCCGGTGCCGCTCGAGGACCTGAGCTTCGAGGACTGGCAGTCGGTGGTGGCGGTGAACCTGACCGGCACGTTCCTGTGCACCCGGGAGGCGTTCCGGGTCATGAAGGAGCAGGACCCGCGCGGCGGCCGGATCATCAACAACGGGTCCATCTCGGCGCACGTGCCCCGCCCCCGCTCGGCGCCCTACACCGCGACCAAGCACGCGGTCACCGGCCTGACCCGGTCGACGTCGCTGGACGGCCGGGCCTACGACATCGCCTGCGGCCAGATCGACATCGGCAACGCGGCCACCGACATGGCCGGCTGGATCTCGGCCGGGGCGCTCCAGGCGGACGGCGGCACGCGGTCCGAGCCGATGATGGACGCCGAGGTGGTGGCCCGCGCGGTGGTCTACATGGCCAGCCTGCCGCTGGACGCGAACGTTGAGTTCATGACGGTGATGGCGACCAAGATGCCGTACATCGGCCGGGGCTAGGTCAGGTCCAGGTCAGGTCGGGTCGGGGTCGGGTCGCCCCTGGCCTCACCCAGCATCGTGGTTGCTGCTCTCACGTCGCACTAGCGACGTGGCCGCGGCAACCACGTCGCTGGACCCGCCGCGGGCGCCCGCGGAATCGGGGCCGCGCCGTGGCGGCGCAGCCAGGACTGCGGCTGGCCGGACTCGGCCGCCATCGCGCCCCAGGTCCAGCCGGCCGCGCGACGCCGCGCGACGTACTCGGCGACGCTGGCGCAGCCCAGGTCCCCGGCCACCCGCGCGGCCCGCTCGGCCGCGGCATGCCGCTTGGGTCCAGCCGCTCCAGGTAACGGGACAGCCAGTCCTTGTGCAGCCCGGCCTCGTGGCTGATCGCGGCCAGGCTGGCCCCCGCCCCGGTGCGGGCCAGCACCAGCGTGCCCAGATCCGGGTACCCCAGCCGGCGAGCCGCGCCGGCGGCCACCCCGGCCAGGTACTGGTCGGCCCGCTCTCGGCTGGCCCGGCCCGCCCCCGCGGCGACCGGGCCGCGAGCGAAGGCCCGCGCAGCCTTCCTGCGGCGCCGTTCCGGGAATGACCGGCCGCGGGCGGCCTGGGCCGCATCCCTGGTCAGCTCGCCGCGGCGGGCCCGCTCCCGGCCCGCGGCGCTGCCCGCCCGGATGGCCGGATCGAAGACCAGCCGGGCGCTGAGCGCGGCGGCCCGCAGCTTGCGTGTCTCCGCCCCCTCCAGGGACTGGCCGCGCTCCAGCCCGAACGCCTCGCAGTGCTGCTCCTTGGTCCAGCCGTGCGCGGCCAGATGGGCAGCAACCGGCCGCAGCGGGCGCCGCACAGGTGACAGGTCACCAGCGGGCCGTCCACCACGACCTCGCCGACGGGCGCGTAGAACGCCGTGCCGTCGGCCAGCACGCCGACGACCGGGCGCAGCGCGGACCGCTGCGCT
>JBOHCO010001021.1:0-5434 GCA_050698895.1 Streptosporangiaceae bacterium | reverse complement strand
CAGCACGCACCGCCGCCTGCCCCGGCGCGCGGGCCCGCCGCCGGGCGGCAGCGGGCCGCGGTCCTAAGCTGCTTAGCCAGACCGTGCCCCCGGGCCAGACCGTGCCCCCGGGCAGACCCGCCCGGCTGGCCAGACCCGCCCGGCCGGCCAGAATGGTGCCGTGCCCGACAGCGAAGTCGAAACCGGTCCCGAGCCTGCCCAGGGCTGGCTGCTGCTCATCTACCGAGTGCCCTCCGAGCCGACCCGGCTGCGGGCGGCGGTGTGGCGCCGCATCAAGAGCATGGGGGCCATCTACCTCCAGAACTCCGCGGCCGCCCTGCCGGCCAGCGTGGCCGCCGAGCGGGCCCTGCGCAGGCTGCGCAGCGAGATCCTGGACATGTCCGGGACCGCCGTCCTGCTGTCCTGCTCCGTGCTGGCCGGCGAGCCCGAGGTCAAGGCCGCCTTCCAGGCCGCGCGCGACGACGAGTACGAGGAGATCGTCGACAAGTGCCAGGACTTCCACGGCCAGGTCGACAAGGAGTACGTGGCCAAGCACTTCACCTACGCCGAGCTCGAGGAGAACGAGGTTGACCTGGTCAAGCTGCGGAACTGGCTGAGCCGGGTCCGGGAGCGCGACGTGTTCGGGTCCAGCGGGCGGGCAGCGGCCGAGGCGGCCGTCGCCACCTGCGAGGAGAAGCTGGAGGCCTACGCGGCCCGCGTCTACGCCGAGGAGGCGGAGAGCCGCTAGCGCGGGGTCGCAGCCGCCCGCCGGCCCGGGGGCTAGCTCTTGCTCCGCGTGGCCCGCCACAGGCTGGCCGGGAGCAGGATGGCCACGAACAGCGGCAGCAGCCACCAGGCCGCCACCCCGGCCTTGTGCAGCAGGTAGGTACCGACCAGGGCCAGCACGATGCCGGCCGCGATGACCCAGTCGTCGCCGATGACGAAGTCGTACCAGAAGGCGCCGAACGCGCGCAGCCGCGAGCCCATCAGTGCGCCCCCGTCCCGGTCGCCACCGGCGCGCTGGCGGCGCGCCGCGGCGGCGCGCCGGACCGGCGGGTCCAGGCGACCAGCCCCAGCGCGAACACCGCGATGGCCGGGATCAGCACCAGCAGCGCGGCGTCCGAGCCGGGCCACTTAGCCCCGGCGCCCTCGGCGCCCCACAGGATGCCGAACGAGGTCAGCATGATGCCCACGACGAACTTGAGCGTGTTCTCCGGCACCCGGGCCAGCGGCGCGCGGATCGCGACGCCGATGGCGGCGATCAGCACCACCGCACAGGCCGCCGCGATGGTGGCCAGGGGGACGTCGTGCTGATTGGTGCCGAAGGTCAGCACGATGAACACCACTTCCAGGCCCTCGAGCAGCACGCCCTTGAACGACAGCGTGAAGCCGTACCAGTCGCGCACCAGCGCGGAACCGCCGGTCCGGCCCGTGCCCTCGGCCTGCTGCGCTTTGGCGAGCTCCAGCTGCTCGGCGTAGATCCGGTCCTCGTCGTGCAGCGCCTTGTGGCCGCTGGCCCGCAGGATCGCCTTGCGCAGCCACTGGAGGCCGAAGACCAGCAGCAGCGCGCCCACCACCAGCCGCAGTGCGTGCAGCGGGATGGCCTGCACGGCCGGCCCCAGGATGGCGACGATCACGGCCAGGGCGACCAGGGCCACCCCGGTCCCGGTCAGCGCCGACCGCCAGTCCCTGGCCGTGCCCGCGGCCAGCACGATGGTCGTCGCCTCCACGGCCTCGACCGCGCAGGCCAGGAAGACGGCCAGGAACAATGCCCACGCACCGGCACTCATCGCATCTCCTCACTGCGCCCCGCCTGGCCCCTATCCTCGCCGGCCCGACGGGCCGCGCCACAGTCGGCACAGAGGTTCGGCCGGCACAGAGGTTCGGCACAGATGGAGTGTAACAGTCGTCATCTTGGAACTGTGACGGCCGTTATTAACGGAGCTTGAGCACGTTCGACCGTCCGGGCCATCGTGACCGGCGTCACCAGGGGCCCGGGTGGCACGTGGGAACATCTCGCCGGCGGGCAGGCACTAGGCTCAGAGCGTGACGACGGCTCTCCAGACAACACATGCTTCTGCTCGTGAGGCCCAGGCCGACGCCGTGATCGTGGGGGTCATCAAGGGCCCGGACGGACCGGTGCTGGCCGCTGGCGCGCAAGACGTGGACGCGGCCCTGGGCGGGACCCTGGCCGCGACGCTGGCGGCGCTGGGCGCGACCGGCGCCGCCGGGGAAGTGACCAGGATCGCCTCCGGCGGCGCGCTGCCCGCCCCGCTCGTCGTGGCCGCGGGCCTCGGCCCGGCCCCGGGCGAGCCCGCGACGCAGGCGTCTTCGCCGCAGTTCCCCTCGCCGCAGGCACGGTTCTTGCAAGCACTGCGCGAGGCGGCCGGCGCCGCGGTGCGCTCGCTGGCCGGCCAGGCGGCCACGGTGGCGGTCAGCCTGCCCGCCAGGGACGCCCAGGAGGCCGAGGCGGTGGCCCTGGGCGCGCTGCTCGGCGGCTACGCCTTCAACCGCTACCGGGCCGGCGGCAAGCCGGGCCCGGCCGAGATCACCCTGATCACCGGGGGCGACCCCAGTTATGGAGCCAATGAAGCATCGGCGCGGGCCAGGGCGCTGGCGGACGCGGTCAGCCTGGTGCGAGACCTGGTCAACACCAGCCCGGCCGACCTGTACCCGGAGACCTTCGCCGCGGAGGCGGAGCGCGTAGCGCGGGCCAGCGCGCTGGACATCGAGGTGCTGGACGAGAAGGCGCTGGACGACGGCGGCTACGGCGGCATCACCGGCGTGGGCCAGGGCTCGGTGCACCCGCCCCGGCTGGTCCGGCTGAGCTACGCGCGGCCGGGCGCGGCCAAGACGGTGGTGCTGGTCGGCAAGGGCATCACGTTCGACTCGGGCGGCCTGTCGCTCAAGCCGGCCAAGTCCATGGAGACGATGAAGTCCGACATGAGCGGAGCGGCCGCGGTGCTGGGCGCGCTCCAGGCGGTGGCCGCGCTCCAGCCGGACGTCAACGTGGTGGGCTACATGCCGCTGGCCGAGAACATGCCGGGCGGCCGCGCGCAGCGGCCGTCCGACGTGATCAAGATGTACGGCGGCAAGACGGTCGAGGTGCTGAACACCGACGCCGAGGGCCGCCTGGTGCTGGCCGACGCGCTGGCCCGGGGCATCGAGGACGGTCCGGACGTGGTGGTGGACGTGGCCACGCTGACCGGCGCCCAGCTGGTCGCGCTGGGCCCGCGGATCGCCGGGGTCATGGCCAGTGACGAGCAGTTCTGCGACGACGTGGTGGACGCCTCCCGCCGGGCGGGCGAGCCGGCCTGGCCGATGCCGCTGCCTGATGAGCTGCGCAAGGGCCTGGACTCGACGGTGGCCGACCTGGCCAACATCACGCCCGACCGCAACGGCGGGATGCTCGTGGGCGGCCTCTTCCTGCGGGAATTCATCCCCGACGGGGTACGTTGGGCGCACGTTGACATCGCCGGCCCGGCGTTCAATGAAGCCGAGGCTTATGGGTACACGCCCAAGGGCGGCACGGGCGCCGCGGTGCGGATGCTGGTCCAGGTCGCCCTGGACGCGGCCGAGGGGAAGCTGTAGGCAGCGTCGCCGGCAGCGAGCAAGACGAACGAGGAGCGATCGTGACGGAAAGCAGCGGCTACGACATCGTCATCCTCGGGGGCGGCAGCGGCGGGTACGCCTGCGCGCTGCGCGCCGCCGAGCTGGGGAAGCGAGTCGCGCTCATTGAGAAGGACAAGGTCGGCGGCACCTGCCTGCACCGGGGCTGCATCCCCACCAAGGCGCTGCTGCACGCGGCCGAGATCGCCGACCAGACCAGGGAGAGCGCCGCGTTCGGCGTGCAGGCCACGCTGGACGGCATCGACATGCCGCGCGTCAACGCCTACAAGGACAAGGTCGTCACCCGGCTGTACAAGGGCCTGGCCGGGCTGGTCACCAGCCGGAAGATCGACGTCATCGAGGGCGAGGGACGGCTGGTCTCCCCGACCGAGGTGCGGGTCGGCGACCAGGTCATCCGCGGCGCGCACGTGGTGCTGGCCAGCGGCTCGGAGTCGCGCAGCCTGCCGGGGCTGCAGGTCGACGGCGACCGGGTGATCACCAGCGAGCACGCACTCGAGCTCGACCGGGTGCCCGCGTCGGTGGTGATCCTGGGCGGCGGCGTGATCGGCGTGGAGTTCGCCAGCGTGTGGCGCTCGTTCGGCGCCGACGTCACGATCGTGGAGATGCTGCCGCACCTGCTGCCGGCCGAGGACGAGGCCAGCTCCAAGGTGCTGGAGCGGGCGTTCCGGCGGCGCGGCATCAAGTACAAGCTGGGCGTCAGGTTCGAGAGCGTCAAGGACACCCCGAGCGGGGTCACGGTGACGCTGGCCGGCGGCGAGACGATCGACGCCGAGGTGCTGCTGGTGGCCGTGGGCCGCGGGCCGGTCTCGGCGGGCCTGGGCTACGACGAGGTCGGCGTGGCCATGGACCGCGGCTTCGTGCTGGTGGACGAGTACTGCCAGACCAGCATCCCGACGATCTCGGCGGTCGGCGACCTGACGCCGGGCCTCCAGCTCGCCCACGTCGGCTTCGGCGAGGGCATTCTGGTCGCCGAGCGGCTGGCCGGGCTGCCCGTGGTCCCGATCAACTACGACGGCGTGCCGCGGGTCACCTACAGCGATCCGGAGGTTGCCTCGGTGGGCATCACCGCGGCCACGGCGGCCGAGCGCGGCATCGAGACCACCGAGATCACCTACGACCTGGCCGGGAACGGCAAGAGCCAGATCCTGCAGACCCAGGGCCACGCTAAGGTCGTCGCGACCGCGGGCGGGGGTCCGGTCCTGGGCATCCACCTGATCGGGGCCAGGGTCGGCGAGCTGATCGCCGAGGCCCAGCTGATCTACAACTGGGAGGCGGTCCCGGCCGACGTCGCCCAGCTCATTCACCCCCACCCGACCCAGTCGGAGGCGATCGGCGAGGCGCACCTGGCGCTGGCCGGAAAGCCGCTGCACGTGCACGGATAACCCCCTGTTCGCTCACCGGCGCCGGCCGGGCGGCTGGGCCCGGACCCAGGAAGCATGCGGGAAGCGGACACAACGAAGGAGTTGCGGAAAGCAATGTCGGTCTCCGTATCGATGCCCCAGCTAGGCGAGAGCGTCACCGAGGGCACTGTCACTCGCTGGCTGAAGCGGGAAGGCGAGCACGTCGACGCCGACGAGCCGCTGCTGGAGGTATCCACGGACAAGGTGGACACCGAGATTCCCTCCCCCGTGGCGGGCACGCTGCGCGGCATCACGGTCGCCGAGGACGAGACGGTCGCGGTGGGCGCCCAGCTCGCGGTCATCGACGAGGACGGTTCGGCCGGGGGGTCGGGGAGCGCACCTGAGTCCGCGCCCGCTCCCGCCGAGGCGGCGGCCGCCCCGCCGGCTCAGGCCGCCCCGCCGGCTCAGGCCGCCCCGCCGGCTCA
>JBOHCO010001020.1:0-1834 GCA_050698895.1 Streptosporangiaceae bacterium | reverse complement strand
GGGCAAGGCGATTCCCTTTCCCGAGGGTCAGACGCTGGACGAGGCCCGGCCCTGGTGGATGGAGGAACCGCCTGGCCAGACGGTGGTGGCGGTCATCGATGACGTCATCGTGGGCTCGGCCAAGATGGGGCCCAACCGGCCCGGCCGCGGGTCGCACGTGGCCACGGCGTCGTTCCTGGTCGACCCGGCCCGCCAGGGCCACGGCGCAGGCCGGGCGCTCGGCGAGTACGTGCTGGACTGGTGCCGCGCGGCGGGCTTCGCGAGCATCCAGTTCAACGCGGTGGTCGAGTCGAACGCCCCGGCCGTGCACCTGTGGCAGTCACTGGGCTTCGAGATCATCGGCACCGCGCCGGAGTCCTTCGACCATCCCGAGCACGGCCTGGTCGGCCTGCACGTCATGTTCCGGAAGCTGTGACCCCGCTCATCCGATGACCCTGTCCGAGCAGCCCGGCGGCTACTTCTTCACCAGCCGGCCCGAGACCGCCGAGGAGTACCGGCGCCGCACGGCCGATCCAGCCGATCCGGCTGTGACCGCCCCGGCCGAGAGCGGGTCCCAGAAGACGTTCCGGGTGACGGCGGGCTTCGCCGAGCACAACGAGAAGCTCGGCTCCACCGCGACGGTCATCGTCCGGCGGGAGACGGCGCCGGCGCGCCCGGAGGCCGAGCGGCTCGTCTGGCCGGCCGTCGAGGAGGAGACCCGGCGGGTGCTCGGCGACGGCGACTGGTGGCCCTCGCTGAACTGGCTGGACGTCGTGGAACTGGAGGAACGCCAGTGATCGGCACACTGCAGTGCGTGGTCCTGGACTGTCCGGACGTCCGGGAACTGGCCGGGTTCTACCAGGCCCTGCTGGGCGGCGCCGTCAACGCGCCCGACCCCCGGTGGGCCGTCAGCGATGATTTCTCGACCCTGCACGCCGGCCCGGGCCTGGTCTTCGCGTTCCAGCGCGTGACCGGCTACCGGGCGCCGCGGTGGCCGGACAGCGCGTACCCGCAGCAGTTCCACCTGGACCTCGCGGTCCCGGACCTCGACCAGGCCCAGGAGCAGATCCTCGGCCTCGGCGCCACGCTGCTCCACGTCGACGCCCGCGGCTGGAGAATCTTCGCCGACCCGGCCGGCCACCCCTTCTGCCTCCTGCCGGGCTGACGCGCCGCCCGCCGGCCGTCGCTGGCCGGCGCGGCAACTGCGGCCGGCCCGGCTACTACGGATGGCGCAGCCGGCCGGGCGCGCCCTACCGCTGCGGACGACCCGGCTCGGGCTGGCTGGCCGACGACACCGGAGGGCCCGGGCCGCGAGGCTGGTGACCGGCCCGGTCGCCTGCGGGCGGCCGGCGCCAGCGGAACGCCAGAGAGGAACCAGGCAGATGACAGTAACCGCCGTGCCGCAGGTGCGGGGCCAGGCGCCGGCCGGCGTCTCGATGATCCGGCTGATCCGCGTTGAGCTGCTCAAGCTGCGCACCGTCCGGCTGAGCTACGGCCTGCCGGCCACCGGAGCCGGGCTGACCGCCCTGTTCTCCGTGCTGGAGTCGGTCCGCGCCGGAGCCCGCGGCGGGCCCGCGCCGCTGAGCACCGTGACCGGGCTCGACTCGATCATCGCCGCCGGGATCTGGGCGCTGCTCATGGCGGCGGTGCTCGGGGTGACCGTGTCCAGCGGCGAGTTCCGGCACGCCACCGCCACGCTGACCTACCTGGCCGCGCCGCGGCGGGACCGGGTGCTGGCCGCCAAGTGCCTGGCCGGCGCGGCTGGCGGGGCCGTCATCGGCCTGGCCGGCTACCTCGTGGCGCTGGCCGCCGCGCTGATCATCGCGTCGGCCCGCGGGTATCCCGTCGTGGTCGG
>JBOHCO010001019.1:0-7994 GCA_050698895.1 Streptosporangiaceae bacterium | reverse complement strand
AGGCGTGCTCCGGCGGGAGCCTCGCGGAGATACCTGATCGCGCCGTGCAGCCGGTCCAGCATCTCCGGCGGCAGGTCATCCAGCCGGTCCATCATCTCCGCGACCCGGCTGTCGGTGGCCCGGGCCGCGCGCTTCTCGGCGTCGGTCAGGGCCAGCGTGCGCAGGGTCAGGATCTCGTCGATCTCGGTGGAGTCGAACAACTGCCCGGCGCTCTCGGCGGCCACCTCCGGGTGGTCGTAGAGGATCACCGGAGAGGACAGCAGCAGGTCACGGCAGTCGGGCGGGCCGGCCAGCACGGGCCAGGTGCCGATGTTCTCGCAGGCGGACGCCTCGGCTGCGGCCCACTCGGGCGGGTCGGTCATGGACAGGAACCGGCCGCCGGGCACGGCGATGAGCAGGTGCGCCGCGATCATCGCGTGCCGCAGGCCGTCCTCCCGGACCGCGAACTGGGCCCGCGGCGTCGAGGTGTTCTCCAGCCGCAGGCGCAGGCGCAGCGCCTGGTAGGGGCCCGCGACCCGCTCGGCGTGCAGCCTGATCGCGCCGTCCAGGGCGGACCAGCCCCGGACCAGGCGGCCAGCCTGCCGCCCGTCCTGGTCATTGATGTCCTCGGCCAGCTCGCCGGGCCCGATGTGGAACTCCAGGTCATCGTCCGCGGCCAGCAGGTCGGCCACCGTGACGGTGGCCCGCTGCTCCCGCTCGGCGGCGTCGCTCCAGGACGTGTACTCGGTCCCGTCCACGTACAGCGCGCCGACGTCCTCCAGCTCGCCGGTGTCCGGGGAGATGCTCTGCACGCACCGGTCCTGAAGCTGGAGGAACCGGGCCAGCACCCGCACCTGCGCGTCGTCCGGGCACTCCAGCAGGCACTCGGTCTGCTGGGCGGCCGGCTCGTGCGGGTCAACCTCGGCGTAGCCGGGCGGCATCAGCACGCCGAACTGGAATCGCACCTGGTTCTTCGGCGCCGCCTGATGGTAGGGGTACAGCAGGTAGCCCTCGTAGAGCACCGCGTCGGCGACCTGCCGCGCGTGCGCCAGGTGCTCGGGATTGAGGCTCATGTTTGCTCCGACGCCTGGGTGGCTGCGGCCAGCAGCGCGAGCAGCGTGGCCTCCCAGGTCGGCAGCGCCGCGCGGGTCTTGAACCGCAGCAGCTCGTCGAACGCGCTGTTGCTGATCTTGATCCAGGCACTGTTGGGGAAGTGCGCGTCGATGGCTTCCCGCCAGACCGCCACCGGCAGCCGGTAGCTGGCCTCCTTGCTCCACGGCACCTGCTGCACCGACAGCCGGCCGTCGCTGGTGCCGAACACCGTGCCGCTGAACAGCAGGAGCAGCGGCACCTCGCCGTCCTCCAGGCCGGCGAAGTAGCGGGTGGCGCCGATCTCCATGTCGTAGGTCAGCGGGATCGGCAGGTCCAGGTCGGTGCTGCCGGTGAAGCCGGGCACCATGACCGACACCGTGGTGAACTGGACCGGCTTGAGCGTCTCGGCCCAGCGCTGGGTCTCGCCGAACAGGTCGCCGAGCCGTTCGGCCTCGGCGTCGGAGTACCGTCGCCGGGCGGGCTCGATCCGGATCTGGCAGCGCAGCGCGATGGCCTCGACGCGCTGGCCGCTGGTCTCGCTGATCCGCAGGGTCAAGATCATCGAGGGCACGACCGCGAATCTGTCGGCCCGGGCCCCCACGCAGTCAAAAACGAGCTCACTCATGGCGTGATCCCGGCGGCGAAGACAGCGGCCCGGGCCCGGACGTGTTCGAGAAAATCGGTAATGCTGGCCCGCGCCTCCGCGCCGCCGTCGAAGCCCCGCCACTGCAGTCGCATCCGGCCGACCAGCTCGTAACAGGCGTCGATGGGCACCAGGAAGTACTCGACCCCGCGGTCCTCGCGGTCGGCCCGGCTGATCAGCGCGGCCTCGACGTCCGCCACGAGCTCGCCGAGCAGCGGGTGCTCGGCGGTCAGCCGCTCCCAGGCACCCAGGTCAAGCACGCACTCGGTGGCCCCCGCGGGACTGGGGTAAAAGCCGATGACCCCGTCGGCGGCCGAGCTGTGCATGAAGAAGGCCAGGCCGACGGGGATCTCAAGCTGGTCGAACTGCGCCGGGGTCAGGGTGCGCTCCGGGTCCTTGAGGTAGCGGTCGGGGATGGCCTGGTAGCGCATGTGGGTGGCGTTGGGCCGGGTGAACAGGAGGTAGCAGGCGCGGCAGGCGCACTCCAGCGTCTGGTTCTCCAGGTCGGCGATGTGGCCATGCTCGGGCGGGAGCTCAACCTTGCACAGCTCGCAGCGTTCGATGTCGGGGGCGGCGGCCGGAGAGGGGACGGCGGCGGCGACCTCTCGCAGTCGCGAGAACGACGACTCCGGGTCGCCGCCGTCGTCCGCAGCCAGGTCAGCGCCTGCCGGGTTAGCAGCCTGGAGCAGCTCGGCTACAAGCGGGGGCAGGGTGCTGGCTGCGGCCTCGGCGGAGGAAGGGGGAGCTGGGGCTATCTGCTCCGCCGGGGCGGCCTGGGGCGGGCCGGGGCGGGCGAAGCGGCGCAGGCCGCTCGGAGGCCTGGTCATGGGTGGGCCGCCGGCTCGGGCAGGGCGACTCGGACGCCCTGGCTGTCGGACAGGAGCGGCAGCGGGCTGAGGTGGGCGCTCGGGTCGGTCAGGGACTTGCCGGCCAGGCGGACGTTGTAGCTGGTCGAGCAGGCGGGGCAGGTGAGCTCCTCGCGGTTGAGGGTGCCGGCGGCCAGGCTGGAGCCGCACTGGGCGCAGGCGTCCAGGTAGGCATACAGGGTGCCGCGGACTGCGCAGACCAGGATCTGAGTGCCGTCGGCGGTGGCGCTCACCGGGCGGGAACTGGGCGGGCCGATGCTGGGCAGCGTGACCCACGCGGCTCCGGACTCGGCGGGCGGGGCCGAATCCGGGGCCGCGGGGTCGGGCGGGCGGCGGCCTATCTGGAGCAGCCCCGGTTCGGGCGCGGCGGTCATGCCCTCGACGACCACGTCGCTGACCTCGGGGGCGGCGTCCTCGATCGCGGTACTGATGGCGAGCTGGACGGTTACGGTGGAGGACGGGCAGCCGTGGCAGCTGCCCTCCAGGCGGAGCCGGGCCACGCCATCGGCCACGCCCAGGTACTCGACCCCGCCCGCGTGCGAGCCCAGGTAGGGGCGGACCTGATCCAGGGCCCGCTGGATCCGGGCATCCACGTCCAGCGGGTGCAGGTCGTGCAGCAGGAGCAGCCCCTCGACCTGCGGATCGTCGGCCAGCTTGGCCAGGATGGCCGACCCCGCCTGGCCTTCGCCGGCCAGGATCTCGGTGATCCTGGCCAGGCCGTCGCCGTACAGGCCGACGAGCAGCCCGACCAGTTCCTCGGCCGCCGCCGCGGCCGGGCCGGACGCTGACGATAGCGAGCCCAGCAGTTCCTCGACCCGCGCGCCCGTGCTGCGGACCCCCGGCGACACCGTCAGCTCGACAGGGTGACCGCGGACATCGGCGAGTGCACCTTCTGGAGTGTCTTGCCGTTGCCGAGGTACATGTGCACGCCGCAGGGCAGGCACGGATCGAAGCTGCGCACCGCGCGCATGATGTCGATGCCCTTGAACTGGTCGGGCGGGTTCTCCTCGAAGATCGGCGTGTTCTGCACCGCGTCCTCGTAGGGGCCCGGCGTGCCGTAACTGTCGCGCACGCTGGCGTTCCACGGGGTCGGCGGGTACGGGTGGTAGTTGGCGATCTTGCCACCGCGGATCACCATGTGGTGGGACAGCACGCCGCGGACCGCCTCGGTGAACCCGCAGCTGTTGGCCTCGTCCGGGACCGAGAACGGCTCCCAGGTCTTGGTCCGCCCGGCCCGGATCTCGGCCAGCGCCTGCTCCATGAAGTGCAGCGCGCAGGCGGCGGCGTAGGCCTGGAAGTAGGTCCGGGCCCGGTCCCGCTCAATCGCGTTGGACAGCGGCTTGCCTTCCTTGTCGACCGGGATCGTCCACTCGAAGCTGACCTCGGGCTTGGTCACCGTGCGCGGCAGGTTGATCTGCACGCTGTGGCCGGTCGACTTCACGTAGCCGATGTCCACCAGGCCGCCCAGGGCGGTGGCCCACAGCCGGGCCAGCGGACCGCCGCCGGTGTCGGCGGCCAGGTAGTTCGTGCCGTCGTACCAGCGCGGCGACATGACCCAGCTGTACTTGTCCTCGAAGTTGCGCTTCTGCGGGCGCGGGATCGTGTGCTGGTTCCACGGATGCCGGCGGTCCACCGGGTTGCCGAGCTGGTCGCGGGTCACGAACGTCTCCTGGTCCTCCCAGTCCTCGTAGAACGAGGAGCCGAGCAGGATCCGGATGCCCAGGTTGATCTCGACCAGGTCGTTGGTGAGCAGCTGCCCGTCGCGGATCACGCCGGGGGTCACGAACATCTTGCGGCCCCAGTTGGTCATGTGGTCGTAGCGGAAGTCGCAGTGCTCGGGGTCGTTGAAGCTCCCCCAGCAGACCATGTCCGCCCGGCGCCGGCCGACCTCCTCGTACCCGGGCAGAGCCTCGTAGAAGAAGTCGAACAGGTCGTTGTGCATGGGCACGACACGCTTCATGAACTCGACGTAGCGCATCAGCCGGGTCAGGTAATCGGTGAACAACTGCACCGTCGGCGTGGTGCCCACGCCCCCCGGGTACAGCGTCGAGGGGTGCACGTGCCGCCCCTCCATCAGGCAGAACATCTCGCGGGTGGACCGCGATACCTGGAGCGCCTCGCGGTAGAACTCGCCCTCCAGCGGGTTCAGCGACCGCATGATGTCGCCGATGGTGCGGTAGCCGTGGTCGGCGGCGTGCGGCGCCTCGGTGGAGTTGGCCCGCTCCAGCACGCCGGGGTTGGTCTCGCCGACCATCCGCGCGCAGAAGTCCACGCCGACCAGGTTCTCCTGGAAGATGTTGTGGTCGAACATGTACTCGGCGGCCTCGCCCAGGTTGATGATCCACTCGCCGAGGTGCGGCGGCCGGACGCCGTAGGCCATGTTCTGGCAGTAGACCGAGCAGGTCGCGTGGTTGTCACCGCAGATGCCGCAGATCCGGCTGGTGATGAAGTGCGCGTCCCTGGGGTCCTTGCCCTTCATGAAGATGCTGTAGCCGCGGAAGATGGACGAGGTGCTGTGGCACTCCACGACCTTCTTCTGCTTGAAGTCGATCTTGGTGTAGATGCCCAGGCTGCCGACGATTCTGGTAATCGGGTCCCAGGCCATCTCGACAAGACCGGTGTCTTGGGTCGTGCTCATCGCTGATCCCCTCTCCGTGGGCGGGCAGCCGGGCAGGCCGTCGGCACCGGTCTCGTCACCAGGTCTTCTTGTAGCCCGTCAGCAGGTCGTCGCCCTTCTTGCGCCACTTCGGCTCCTCGTCGGCGGTGCGGGCGGTGAAGCCGCGCAGGGTGCGGATCACCGTGCCGTACAGGGTGCTCGCCGTGGCCGATACCTTGGAGCCGGGCGGCTCGTCCATGAAGGGCATGAACTTGTCCGGGAAGCCCGGCATGGTGCAGGCGATGCAGATGCCGCCGACGTTCGGGCAGCCGCCGACCCCGTTGATCCAGCCGCGCTTAGGCACGTTGCACTTCACCACGGGGCCCCAGCAGCCCAGCTTGACCAGGCACTTGGGCGAGCCGTACTCGGTGGCGAACTCGCCCTGCTCGTAGTAGCCGCCGCGGTCACAGCCCTCGTGGACCGTGTTGCCGAACAGCCACGTGGGCCGCAGGGCCTCGTCCAGCGGAATCATCGGGGCCTGCCCGGCGACCTGGTAGAGCAGGTACAGGATCGTCTCGGACAGGTTGTCGGGGTGGGTCGGGCAGCCCGGCACGCAGACGATCGGCAGGCCGGCCTTCGAGCGCCAGTCCCAGCCCAGGTAGTCGGGCACGCCCATGGCGCCGGTCGGGTTGCCGGCCATGGCGTGGATCCCGCCGTAGGTGGCGCACGTCCCGGCGGCCAGGATCGCGGTGGCCTTGGGCGCCAGCCGGTCCAGCCACTCGTTGGTGGTCATCGGCTGGCCTGTGGCCGGGTTGTTGCCGAACCCGCACCAGTAGCCCTCGGGCTTGATCGCCTCGTTGGGGATGGACCCCTCGACGACCAGCACGAACGGGTCAAGCTCGCCGCGGTCGGCCTTGTGCCACCACTCGATGAAGTTGTCGGCCCCGGTCTCCGGGCCGCACTCGAAGTCGATCAGCGGCCAGTGCACCGCGACCTTGGGCAGGCCGGGCAGCGCGCCGAGCACGATCTCCTCGATGCTGGGCTGGGTGGCGGCGGTCAGGGCGACCGAGTCTCCGTCACAGCCGAGACCGCCGTTCATCCAGAGAATGTGGACGAGCGGCTCGTCCGCCGGCGTTTGAGAGGAGCCGGTCTGTGATGTTCCGGCCTGGGTCTCAGTGGCCATAGCGAGGCCACCTCCTCGCTGCTGGGGCGGACAGTGCTACGGGAAGCTGAGTTACAGGAGCCATGACGGCAGCCACGCGGGCCGTGCCCGGGCGGGCATGTGAGGGACGTGACCCAGCGGCACGGCACTGGCCCGCGGCGCCGATGGCGCGCACGCGATCAGGTCCGCCGCGGGCAGCCATGACTAAGTGTCCGGCGACTCGGGTCCTGCGAGACGACGCTCTGGCGCAGAAGCGACACATGACGCACCTCACCTCCGGTGATGCGCAAGTGCCGCCAGCCTAGACCCGGCCCCGTCCGGCTTCAAGACGAAACAGTCAGTTGACCGGACAGAAATGTCTGGTACCAGTCAGCGGCCCTCCGCATAGCGGTCAAATCTGTCAATTAGCTGGTCAGTCGGGTGATAAGGACCGGCGCGGTACGCCGCGCGCGGCACTGGAACTAACCGCGCGCGGCACTGGAACTAATGGAGCCGTCGGCTCAGTCCGGCCAGAACTGACCCATGGTCGCGACTTAAACCGCGCGGAGGGTTTCACACCCACGCCGGCAGCACGTACGCTGACTCCCAGCCCCGCCGTCCCCCGTGGGGCGACGGAAGAGGAGAGCGACCAGTGGCGGAGCCCGTGCACGGCGACGCGGCGAGCCCAATCGAGGTCGTCCCCGTAGTTGTCCTGTCACAGGTGTTCACGGCCCGGCCGTCATCGATCCCGGACATCAGGGACTTCGTCCGGCGCTGCCTGGCCGAGTCGCCGCTGACCGCCGAGGGCAATCGCGAGGTTGGCGAGACCGTGTTCCGCGCGCTCCTGGACGCGGCGGGCCCGACCGGGTCCATCCAGGTCGCCTTCCGTATCTTCCCCGAGCACGTCGAAGTAGACGTGCTGCGCTCGGACACGGCGATTACGCCGCCGACGGTGCCGGGGCCGCCGATCTCGATCGTGCAGCCCACGCAGGTCGCCGCGCAGCCGGTGGAGGCTGACCCGCGGTCAGCGCAGGCGCTCCCGGCTGGCGGTCAGGCCGGGCCCAGAGCCATCGGCGAGGCGCTGGGCGCGGGCGGCGCGGGACCCTCCGCCACGGATCCGGGCGACGCGGCGGGACACCCGGCGACCTTCGCCGCCTGGATGTCCAGCGCACTGCGCCGGGAGGGCCTGACCCAGGAGGCCGCCGCCCGGCAGCTGGGCGTGTCGGTCAAGACGGTCAGCCGGTGGGTGGGCGGGGCCACCGAGCCCCGGATGCGCGACCTGCGGCGCATCCAGGAAGTCTTCGGCGAGGTACCCCTGCCGTAGGTCGGTCGCGCGCGGCCGGGCCATAACCCAGGGCGGATCGGGCGGCCGGGCTAACCGGGCTAACCGGGGCCGGACGGGACTGTCGGGTGCCGGGGCCGGGCGCGGAGGCACGCGCGGAGACATGTGCCGGGGGCAGATCGGGTTAAAGCGGGACGTGCCGTACCGGAGCTGCGAACCGGGCCGGACCGGCCGGACACGGCGCGCCGCCAAAAGCCTCCTCACATGGTCAGACATGTCCTGCCGGGGCCGCTGGACGCGCCCCCCACAAGTGTCCTACGGTGCTGGTATGCCGATTCAGGCCGGACGCCACCACCTCGGTCCTGAGCACGGCCAGATCGTCTTAAGAACGTTTC
>JBOHCO010001018.1:0-5166 GCA_050698895.1 Streptosporangiaceae bacterium | reverse complement strand
CCTGCCCGATGTTCAGCGGCCAGACCTCGCCGGTGCCCGCCTCGAACTCCTCGCGCAGCCGCAGCCCGTACTTCGGTCCCTCGCTGAGCAGCGCCAGCAGCGCGTGCCGCACGCTCATGGCTGCTCTGCATTCAGTAGCATACCCAGTATGGTACTGAATATTTGAGCGCTATGCCAGAGGGTTCCTTAATCCGAGACACCAGCCGTACCATGTGGGCACAGTCGGTCGGCAGCATCGGGGTTCAGCACATGGCTCGCTTGTCGGTCGACCGCCCGAAGCATGAACCGGCCCGCGCCTGGTATGGCCGCAAGCGCCGAGTCACCATCCTGGTTGCGGTCGGATTACTGGCTATCGGCGCGTTCTTGCTCTGGGGTCCGATAGGGCTCGGAAACGGCCCGCTGAGCGCGGGCTCCGGTTCGACCCAGGGATGGTCCGATTCAGGGCGCGGACCGGTCGGGTTCGTCATCCCCATCCAGAACTCAGGGGACGCGCCCGCTGTCATAGATGGGCTCGACCTCATCGGGGGGACCCGCTACCCCGGTCCGCGCGTGCTCCGGCTGGAGGTTCTGACCTCAGGTACCTGCGGCGGCGCCTGGCCGGCCCGCCCGGCCGGCCGGGGCTTCGCGCTCGTCGGCTGCGGCGGAACGGACGCGGGCCTGCTGATCGGGCATGCGTTCGCCCGCACTCGCCCGGCCTGGTTCTCGTTCGCGGCTGCCGCGGAGGTCACCGCACCACGCCCCGGCACATGCTGGGTCATGACCAAAGTGGTCGTGCACTATCACGTGGGCATCAGGCACTACAGCGCCAGCGATCCCTACGAGCTAGCAGTCTGCGCCGGCTCCGGTCGGGTCAACTCCGCTATGAACGCCGCCTCGGCCGGCTAAAGCGAACTCTGGTTTTGCAGCCGGGTGATCTGCTGGCTGAGATAGCGCTGCTGCTGGGCGTTGGTGGCGTGCCGGGCCGCGGCCTGATAAGCGGCCAGCGCGGCGACTGGGTCGCCATGTCGTTCGAGCAGGTGAGCGCGGACGGCATGAAACCGGCGGTTGCCGGTCATCCTGGCGTCGGACTCCAGCCCGCGGAGCAGTTCAAGGCCGGCGCCGGGCCCGGAGACCATGCTGACCGCGACGGCGTGGTTGAGAGCGACGACCGGGTTATCGTCGACCCGGAGGAGCACTTCGTACAAGGCCGCGATCTGGGCCCAGTCCGTCGTCTCAGCGCTCCCGGCTTCGTCGTGGACCGCGGCGATCGCGGCCTGGAGCTGGTAGGGCCCGGTAGGCCCGCGCGGGAGGGCGGCCGTGATCAGCGCGACGCCCTCCTCGATGGCCGCGCGGTCCCACCGGGCTCGGTCCTGCTCGGCCATGGGGATGAGCGCCCCGTCCGGGCCGGCGCGGGCTCGGTGCCGGGCATGGACGAGGAGCATCAGGGCGAGCAGCCCGCTCACCTCGCTGTCATCCCGAACGATGGCGTGCAAGGTCCGGGCCAGGCGGATGGCCTCGTCGGCGAGGTCGGCGCGCAGCAACTGGGTCCCCGCCGTGCTGGCGTAGCCCTCGTTGAAGATCAGGTACAAGACGCGCAGCACCAAGTCCAGGCGCCCGGTCTCTGCGGACGGCAGCGCGAACGGCACCCCGCTTTCCTTGATCGACCGCTTCGCGCGGGTGATGCGCCGGGTCACGGTCTGCTCGGAGGTGACCAGCGCGCGAGCGATCTCGGTGACGCCCAGGCCGCCGACCGCTCGCAGCGTCAGGGCGATCCGCGAGGCCGGCGGCAGCGAGGGATGACAGCACATGAACAGCAGGACGAGCGTGTCATCCGCGCCGGCGGTGTCGCGCTCCTCCGCCTGCTGCACGCCGGTCTCGGTCACCGCCCACTGGGCTAGCTTCTCTTCCCGTCGCCGCCGGGCCTGCTCGGTCCGCAGCAGGTCAGTCAGCCGTCGCGAGGCCACGGTGATCAGCCAGGCTCGGGGATCGCGCGGCAGCCCGTTCCGCGGCCACTGCGTCGCCGCCGCCACCAGTGCTTCCTGGGTCGCGTCCTCGGCCAGGTCGAAGTGGCCGAACCGTCGCACCACGGCGCCGAGGACCTGCGGCGTCAGGCGACGCAGCAGGTCCTCGACCTCGATGGAGATCACCGCCATGCGCCTCGGCCAGCTCAGCCCTCGAAGTCGGGCTGGTGCTCGTCGACTGGCCGCACGTCAGCGTAGGCGCGAGCCCGGAGGTAATCGGGGCCAGGGCAGCTGGTGAGCCGCGACGCGATCTGCGTCGCCCGGTCGAAGCTCGCGCAGTCGACCACCCAGTACCCGGCCAGGACCTCTTCTGACTCGGCGTAGGGACCGTCGGTCACGACCGGGACGCCGTGCTGGAGCCGCACCCGGCGAGAGTGCACCGGCGCGCTCAGTCCCCTGGTCTCCACCAGCTCGCCCGAGTCGAGCAGTTCCTGGCTGAATTCCTGCATGAACGCGCCCAGCGCCGCGTAGTCCTCCGGTGTCCACGCCGCCTTGCCTGACGCCTGGCCGGTCATGGCCTGATAGTCCTGCTGCGACGCGAAAATCAAGATCATGTACTTCATCGAGGTGTCCTTTCCCAGGTGCCCCAGCGGCGCCTTCCACCCGTGACGTCGGAGCCGTCCCCGCGCGACCGGACACCCGGCACCGGCCCCAGCGCGAAGTCGCACGGCGCGCCCCCGCCGCCGTGGTTCCCGGCGATCCTCATAGTGCCCGGCACCCTGGCCGCCAGGGCCATTGTCGCGGCAGCGGGAGACACCGTGCAGCAGCGCCGACGGTCCGCCTGCCGTGCTAGCGCCGGAAGGTTCTGCGATAGGCCGAGGGCGCGGTGCCGACGACTCGGGCGAAGTGGTGCCGGAACGTCGCCGGATCCGCGAAGCCCACGGCCGCGCCGACCTGCTCGATCGAGGCGTCACCGGTCTCCAGCAGCGCCCTGGCCGCGGTCAGCCGCTGGCCGATCAGCCAGCGCAACGGCGTGGTGCCGGTGGGCCCTGGCGAAGTGCCGCAGGTAGCTGCATCCCGACGTGTGCGCGACCTGGGCCAGGTCGGCGACGGTGACGGGCCGTACCAGGTTCTCCAGCGCCCACTGCATCGAGCGGGCCACCCCCTGGTGGTGGCCCGGCGCATCGAGCGCGGCCTCGATGTACTGGGCCTGACCGCCGTCCCGGTGCGGCGGGATGACCAGGCGCCGCGCCACCGAGTTCGCCACTGCGGAGCCGTGATCCGCGGCCGCGGTCCGGGACTTCGCCGCCGAAGGTGCGGTCGCCGTCGTCGGCGAGTACCTCGCCGGCCGGGCGGGCAGAGCCTCCGCATCGCCGGAACACGCGGGACGATCAGCTTCTCTCCTGGCTCAGGCGCCGTCCTTCAGTGGACCTGGCCGCCGGTGCAGATCGTGGCCCACCGCGACCCGCAACGGCCGCAGGAGATCAGCGTCCTCTACCAGCAGTCGTCCTGACGACCTCACGACGTCACTGGGCCAGCAGTTGCTGCCGCTCTGCGGCCATCGCGTCCAGCTGCCTGGTGACCGTGCTGATCTGGTCGCTGAGGCGGTTCAGCAGCGCGCGGACCTGCTGCACTGATTGATCGACGTTGCCCTGCGCATCGCGGATCTGGTTGCCGACGGCCAGATCGGTGAAGATGTTGTTGAAGAAGATGTCAGCGAACTTGAAGCCCGCGCTGACCTCGAGCCTGGGCGCGGTGGGCTCGGAGTTGCCGAGGTCGGCCAGGTCGGAGCGGAGCGCCGCCAGCCGCTGATCGGCCGCGTGCGCGGCCTGCGCGGCCTGGTCGATCCGGTCGTGCTTGATCGCGTTGGCGACCATGCCGTGGTCGAAGTAGGTATCGAAGGTCGACCAGTTGGCGGCGGTGCCAAGGCGGTCCTGCACCTCGCCCAGCGCCCGGGCGGCCGCGCCGGCATCGTCGCTGGCGCGGTGCAGCTCACCGAGTTCCGCGGTCAGCCGGCCGCGCTCTTGCGCGAGCGCCAGCAGCCGGGCGCCGCGCGGGTCGGCGGAGTGCGTCAGGTACTGCTCCTTGGCGGCCAGGGCGTCCGCGTACGCCTGCGGGGCCCCGGCCAGCTGGGCCTGCCGTTCCTCCAGGCTGACAAGTTCCGCTCGCGCGGCGTCCAGGCGCTGCTCAGCCTGCCCGACCCGGTAGCGGGCCGCCTGCGCCTGCGCCTTCTCCCGCGCCAGCGCATCCTCGCGAGAGCCATGCAGCGCGGCGAGCACGCGGGTCAGTGACAGATGCGCCAGCCGCTCGACATCCTTCTCGTCGCCCGCGCACTGCTGCCGGGCGGCATCCAGGTCCGCCGCCGCGGCCCGCTCGCGGGCACTCAGCTGGGCGTGCTGCTGCCCGCAGAGCTCATTCTCGCGGGCCGCCCGGGCGGCCGCGGCCACCCGCTGCTCGATCTCGTCCGACATGGACGCATTACAACACGTACCGGTACGATGCGGCGTTGTTCAGCCTGGCCCGCCTGACGACCGGGCCCGCGGGCGCTGTTCACGGTTGTCCGGCTATCGTGCGTGGATCGCACGCCTGCGCTAGGCGGCCTGAACCGGTGCCGGCAGATCGGAGGACCGGAGTGGAGTTCCCTCCGGATATAGCTCTGCTGCTGAGCCGTCTGCGGGATGGGCTCGTAGCGCACGGGGGCCTGGTGGGCGTCTACGTGTATGGCTCGCTGGTCACCGGCGACTTCAGCCCGGCCCGCAGTGACATCGACGTGGTCGTCATGCTGGAGCGTGAGCCGGACAAGGTCGCGATCCGGGAGATACAGCAGCTGCACGTAGCCCTGGCCAGTCTGGGTGGTGCCGTCGACCGGCTGCACTGCCTGTACGTCCCGGTGGAGACGGCCGCGGATCCTGATCGCCTGTGTCCCTACTGGTTCGGGGACCGGATGACGCAATGGCAGATGAAGGTGATGACCCAGGCGGAGCTGGCTTCGGTCGGAGTGGCGTTCTATGGCCCCTGGCCGCCTCCCGCAATCAAGCCAGTCCCGACCGCAGACATCCAGGTCGCCGTGCACCAGGAGATCAGCGGTTATTGGCGCGCGATCGCCAGTCAGCGCAGGTGCTGGCTGCAAGACGACTGGGTTGATCACAGCCTCGTCGTGCGCCTCGCGCTGAGGCAGTCCTGACCACCGGCGATCTGATCACCAAGGGCGAGGCCATCAGCCGCC
>JBOHCO010001017.1:0-2874 GCA_050698895.1 Streptosporangiaceae bacterium | reverse complement strand
CGGAGGAAGTCCCTGATCAGCCTCAGCTCATCGTCCGAGTAGCGCTCGAAGTGCTCCATCGCCTCGGTCAGCGGCCCGTAGATCTCCTCGGCCATCTGCCGGGCCTTGTCGGTCAGCTCGACCAGCACCCGGCGCCGGTCCGAGGCGTCGCGCAGCCGCCGCACGTAGCCCACCCGCTCCAGGCGGTCCAGCATGGCCGTGACCGCGCCGCTGGTCAGGCCGGTCTCGCGGGCGATGTCGCCCGCGGTGAGCTGGCCCACCCGGTCCAGCACCTCCATGCACCGCATGGCCGTGCGGTTCACGCCGAAGAACTCGGCTACCGCGTCCTCGAACCGGTCGTAGTCGTTCTGCTGCAGCCGGGCCGCCATGCCCGCCTCGTTGATCAGCTCCTGGCGGGTCGGGGCTGATCCAGGCCGGCCGGCACCGGGTTCCGGGGGAGGGTCGGTTGACATCCCCGTGTTTCGAGTCATATCTTGAGCCTGTAATCCTTCAATCATCAAGATTCTTATCCCTTGAGCTAATGATACGGCAGGTGACACGGATGGGCGAGCTCGCCATACAGACCGAGCGGCTCGGCAAGAGCTTCGGCGGCCAGCGCGTGCTGGACGAGCTGGACCTGGAGGTGGCCCGGGGCGCCATCTTCGGGCTGCTCGGGCCGAACGGGGCCGGGAAAACCACGGCGATCCGGATCCTGGCCACGCTCCTGGCCGCCGACACCGGCCGGGCCCGCGTGCTCGGCTTCGACGTCGCCCAGCGGCCCCAGCAGGTGCGCCGGGTGATCGGCCTGACCGGCCAGTACGCGGCCGTGGATGACCTCATCTCCGCGCGGGAGAACCTGTACATGATCGGCCGGCTGCTCGGCCTGCGGGCCCGCGCGGCCCGGCGGCGCGGCACCGAGCTGCTGGCGGCGTTCGGGCTGGCCGACTCGGCCGATACCAGGGTCCGGGCGTACTCCGGCGGCATGCGCCGGCGGCTCGACCTGGCCGCCAGCCTGGTCGGCCAGCCCGCGGTGCTGTTCCTGGACGAGCCGACCACCGGCCTCGACCTGGCCAGCCGCAACCAGCTCTGGGAGATGATCAGGGACCTGGCCGCCGATGGCACCACGGTCCTGCTGACCACTCAGTACCTGGAAGAGGCCGACCGGCTCGCGGCCCAGATCATGGTGATCGACCACGGCCGCACGGTGGCCCTGGGCACGCCCAGCGAGCTGAAGGGCCTGGCCGGCGGCCAGGTGCTGGAGGTCCGGCCGCTGCACGAGGACGATGCCGCCGCGGCGGCGCGGGTGCTGGCCGGCCTGGCGGGCGCGGGGACGCCCGCCACCGAGGGCGACCTGCTGACCGTCCAGGTGCCCGACGAGGAGCTGGTGACCGCCGCCGCGCGGAGCCTGGACTCGGCCGGCATCCCGGTCAGCCACCTGGCCGTGCGGCTGCCCAGCCTGGACGAGGCGTTCCTGGCCATCACCGGGCACCGCGCGGACCCCGAATCCGGCGCCGAACTGGAAGGAGCAGCCCGATGAGCCAGACCCTCATCCTGGCCCGGCGCAACCTGCTGCACGTGCTGGCCGACCCGGAGCAGCTGATCGGGATGACCATTCAGCCGCTCATGTTCCTGCTGCTGTTCGTCTACGTGTTCGGCGGCGCGATCTCCGGCTCGACCCGCGGCTACCTGCAATTCGTGCTGCCCGGCCTCCTGGTGCAGGGCATCGCCTTCGGCACCGCGCAAACCGCCTCGGGGCTGAACGCTGACTTCCAGCGCGGGCTCATCGACCGGTTCCGCTCGCTGCCGATCGCCCGATCGGCGGTGGTCGCGGGCCGCGTGACCGCCGACCTGCTCCGCACGGCCTGGTCGACGCTGATCATCGTCGCGGTGGCGGTGGCGCTGGGCTTCCGGTTCCACGGCGGCTGGGCCGGCGTGCTGGGCGCGGCCTGCCTGGCGCTGGCGGTCGGTTTCGGGATGTGCTGGCTGATGGCCTTCCTCGGGGTGTCGCTGCGCAGCGCCGAGTCGGTTCAGGTGGCCGGGTTCATGCTGGTCCTGCCGCTCACGTTCGCCAGCTCGGTGCTGGTGCCGGCCGCCAGCATGCCGGGGTGGCTCCAGGCCTTCGTCAAGGTCAACCCGATGACGATCTTCTCGGATGCCATGCGCGGGCTCATGCTCGGTGGCCCGGTGGCCACTCCGCTGCTGCAGGCCGCGGCCTGGGTGGCCGGCATCACCGTGGTGTTCGGCGCGCTGACCGTGCGCCGCTACCGGACCCGGGCCTAGGCGCTAGATGGGGTACGGGTCCGGCCGGGTGGTGTAGGTGCGGCCGCTGGGCAGGGTCCAGATCATGAGGCCTGGTTCGGGCTGGTCGAGGTGCCAGCCGGGGGCCTGCTTGGCCCGGTGGCCGTGCCGGCACAGCGGACCGCAATTGCATTCGCACGTCCGTCCGCCCTGGCCGAATGCAATTGTGTGGTCGATGTCGCATCGGTGGGCGGGGCGCAGGCAGCCCGGCTCGGCGCAGGTGCGCTGGCGGATGGTGATGAGGTGGCGCAGGGACGGGGGCAGCCGGTAGCCGGGTGCCTCGCGCTCGTGAGTGCAGGTTCCGGTCTGGAGGTACACGGGCCGGAGGCGGGCCAGCCAGTCGGTGATCGGGCCGGCGGGTCCAGCGGACCCCGGCGACCCGGCCGACCTGGCCGGCTCGGTGAACCCGCTCGGCCCGCTGGACCTCGGCGGCCCCGTGGACCTGGCCGGCCCGCTGGACCTGGGCGGGCTGGTGGGCCCGGGCGGGCCGGTGGATCGTGGTGGCCCGGTGGATCGTGGCGGTCCGGTGGATCGTGGCGGTCCGGGCGGTCCGGGTGGTCCGGGTGGTGCGGGTGGTGGGGGTGGTCGGGGTGGGGG
>JBOHCO010001016.1:0-3333 GCA_050698895.1 Streptosporangiaceae bacterium | reverse complement strand
TCGGCCCGATGACGCGCGCCGGGCGTTCGCGGGCTCGCTGGACGCGCTCGGCTTCGACTACGTCGACCTGTTCCTGATCCACTGGCCGCTGCCCGCGCGCTACGACGGCGACTACGTCTCGACCTGGAAGACCCTGGAGGAGTTCTACCGCGACGGGCGGGCCCGCTCGATCGGGGTCTCGAACTTCCAGCCCCATCACCTGCGGCGGCTGCACACCGAGAGCGAAGTGCCCCCGGCGGTCAACCAGATCGAGGTCCACCCTTACCTGACCCAGGACGACGTGCGCGCCTTCTGCGGCGAGCACCAGATCGGGGTCGAGGCCTGGTCCCCGATCGGCCGGGGGCGGGTGCTCGACGATCCGGAGATCGTCACCATCGCCCGCCGGGTCGGGAAGACGCCGGCCCAGGTCGTCCTGCGCTGGCACATCGAGCGCGGTGACATCGTCTTCCCGAAGTCGCTCACCCCCGCGCGGATCGCCGAGAACATCAACATCTTCGACTTCGAGCTTTCCGGCGAGGACGTCGAGGCGATCAGCGCCCTGAACAAGGACCAGCGCACCGGCCCCGACCCGGACACCTTCTCCGGCTAGCCGCCGGCCGGTTCTCCGGCTAGCGGCCGGCCGGGACGGTCGCGACCGGGATGTCCGCGACCGGGATGTCATAGCCAGGCGGCATGATGGGCGCGTGGGCACGCCAGGGTGGGAGACCGACACCCGCATGGTCCGCGCCGTCCGGTCCCGTCCCGACACCAGCATCGACACCACCCGCTGGCCCGCCACTGTCCCCGCGTCGAGCAGATCCTGGCCGAGGGCCTGGACCTGCCCCGCGGCGTGACCGTCCTGGTCGGCGAGAACGGCTCGGGCAAGTCCACGGTCGTGGAGATGCTGGCTGAGGCGTGCGGGCTCAACCCGCAGGGCGGTTCGGCCCAGGCCCGGTTCCGGACCAGGGTCAGCGAGCCCCGCATGGGCCGGCACCTCGAGGTCGAGCGCGGCCTGCTCGGGTCGAGCTGGTCGTACTTCCTGCGCGCCGACACCATGCACGGCCTGTACACCTACCTGGAGGACAACCCCGGCCGCCGCCCTGAGCGGTTCCACCAGCTCAGCCACGGCGAGGGCTTCCTGGAGATCCTGCGCACCAGGGTCAGCCGGCCCGGCTTCTACCTCATGGACGAGCCCGACGCGCCGCTGTCGTTCACCTCCTGCCTCGGGCTGGTTGCGCTGCTGCACGACCTGGCCGAGGCGGATTCCCAGGCCATCGTGGCCACCCACTCGCCAGTGGTGGCCGCCGTGCCCGGCGCGAGCATCCTGGAGCTGGGCGACTGGGGCATCCGGCCTGCCCAGTGGGCCGACCTGCACCTGGTCGGCGCCTGGCGCCAGTTCATGACCGAGCCCGGCTCCTACTTCCGCCACCTGTTCGCCGACTGACCCCGCCGGTCCCGCTGACCCCGCTGACCCCGCCGGCCTCGAGGTCCCGCCGGTCCCGCCGGGTCACGGCTCGGGCCGCACCAGCACCTCGTAGCTCCGCCCGGTGCCGGCGGCCGCGAAGCGTCCGGCGCTGCGGAAGCCCAGGGCCGCGACCACCCGCTGGGCCCGGACGTTGTACGAGGCGATGGTGACCCGGAAGGCGGGCGGCGCGAACCGCTCCCGGCCGAACGCCAGGCCCGTCCCGATGGCCGCCCGGCCCAGCCCGTGCCCGGTCAGCTCCGGCCGCAGCCCGCCGCCGGTGTCCAGCGCCGAGGCGTCATAGGACCAGCCCGGCACCTGGCCGTCGTCACCGAACGACCGGAAGCCGATCAGGCCGCCGTCATCGACCAGCGCGAAGAACCCGCTGCCGGGATCGGCCAGGAAGGCGGGGTCCGCGCCCGTCATGTCGTTGCTGTCGTACGGCTCCGGGTAGCGCCAGGTCACGATGTCCGCCGCGAAGTGCGCCGTCATGGGCACGATGCGCACCCCAGCATTGAACGCCGCCGCCCGCCGCCCGTCGACCCGATTTACCGGAGACTTGACCGGAGAACGAGACCGGGACACTAGGCGGAGGCATCCAGCTCAGCTACCGCGCGACCTCACCGGCCTCACTCCTCTATCCGGGGCCGGTCACTCGTCAGGTGAATTTCATGATCGCGGATATCGGTCCGCGAATATCGCTGCGCGGATTGCCGGGATCATGAAGCTGAGCATCCCGGCGGCCTCAGCTAGGCCGGAACCGGCCGCCCGGGCCACGCGTTTCAGTGACATGACCAGCACCTCGCCCGCTCGGCGCATCCCGGCGGCCTGCGCATCGCCGTGACCGACCTCGGCCGCGACAACCCCATCCTGGGCATGCCGGCCGCGCACCCCCGCTTCGCCACCGCGCGCTGGATCCGGCCGCCGCGCCGCTGCGGGTACGTCACCACGACCTGGACCGTGGCCGGCCTCACGGCCGTGCTCGGCCGCGGGCGGCAGGATGCGGACCTGTCGCCGCGCACGCTCGTCCGGCTGTCCGCCGCCGGCCACCCGACCGCCCGGTGGCGACTGCCCGCCTGCATCGACGGGGTCCAGGCGCTCACCGACCCGGCCGCGCGGCAGGTGCTGGTCGAGGCCGACACCGGCTACGGCAACGACGCGCCGTGCGGGGGACCCCCAGTCCGGCCGCTGGCTCATCCGCATCGAGCGCACCAGCGGCGCTGCGCTGGACGGCGTGGCCAGCTACCCGCAGAACGACGGCCAGCTGGAGCTCACCGGCTGGTAGCCCCGGCCGCCGGCTCACGCGGCCGGCTACCGCCGTACCCACCGCCACCGGCTTACCCCGCCGTACCCGCCGCCACCGGCTTACTACTGTGAAGCCGTGCAGACCATCACGATTCCCTCCGGCCAGCCGCTGACCGGGCGCTGGGTCCGGCTCGACCTGCTGGGCGAGGCCGACCTCGACGACGTGTACCCGGTGCTCAGCGACCCGGCGGTGTACCAGCAGGGCTACGTCATGCACCGCCGCCCGGCCTCCCCGGCTGACGCTCGCGAGCTGGCCCGCAGGGTGTTCCTGGCCGGGCAGGGCCAGGCTGACGGCCAGGGCGGCGGCCGCACCGCCTTCGCCATCCGGCTGGTGTCCGACAGCGACCTCGGCCCGGCCGGCACCCTGGTTGGTACCTCGTCGCTGCTCGAGGCCGACCTCCGCAACGAGAGCATCCACCTCGGCTCCACGCTGTACGGGTCGCGCTGGTGGGGGACCCAGGTCAACCCCGAGGCCAAGCTGCTGCTGCTCGCGCACTGCTTCGAGGACTGCGGCTACGGCCGGGTCAAGATCCAGACCGACCGGCTGAACGCCCGCTCCCAGGCCGCCATCGCCAAGCTCGGCGCCC
>JBOHCO010001015.1:0-7113 GCA_050698895.1 Streptosporangiaceae bacterium | reverse complement strand
AGGTAACACCCTGGTGTTACCTACGGGACACCCACAGGCGATCTTGAGGCGGCTGATGCTGGCGATGCTGGCGTGGCTGCGGCGCGGGCGGGTCAGCCGGCGGGCTCGAGGTCGCTGATGCCGGTGAGGGTACCGGGGCTCTTGGGGTGCAGGCGGCGGCCGCCGATGATGACCTGGTCCACGCGCACCGAACCGGCGACGACCTCCAGGGCGGCGGTCCCGCCGGGGGCCTGGTGCAGCAGGCCGTAGGCCGAGCCCGTCGACCAGAACCAGCGGGCCGGCTGGGCGGCCTCGGCGAACGTCATCACGCCCGCGCGGCCGTCGTAGCCGAATCCGGTCAGCGCCACGATCAGGCCCCAGCTGGCCATGGCCCGGGCGTAGTGGTGCCCGCACTCGGCCTCGTCGAACGGGTTGCGCCGGGCGCCGGTGAAGCGCTCCCGCACGCCGGCCACGACGTCCTCGGCAAGGTCGGCCCGGCCCTGCTGGACCAGGCCCATGGCGTAGACGTACTCCAGGCCCGTCCACGCCTCGGGCCAGTACGGCATCGGGTGCTCGGGCAGCCCGTCCGGGTAGGACTCGACCAGGTACCCCCGCTCGCCGTGGACCGCGTAGGTGCGCATGTAGTTGGTCCAGTTCCCGAAGTCCGGGATGTAGTTGAGCGCGCGGATGGCCTCCAGCGCGGTCCGGGCGTGGTCGCCGTCCAGCACCGGGCCCAGGCCGGTGAGCCGGGCGTAGGTGTCGCCGACGAGCTGGTCCAGGATGCAGCCGTCGCCGATCTGGAACTCGGGGTGGTCGGCCCGCTCGGCGCCCATGCTGTCGGAGCGCAGCTTGGGCGCGATCTTCGAGAAGTCGCCCGGCGGGATGATCTTCTGCTGGTAGTAGCGGCCGTTGAACAGCGTGTCCTCGGTGGCCCGCTGGCCGGAGGCGAGCACCTCGCGGCAGGTGGCCGCGAACTCGCCGTCGCCCACGGCGTCGGCCATGGCCGCGCCGGCCGCGAGCGCGGCCAGGTACCAGCTCTGGATGACCGGGTTCGGGCCGTAGTACTCGACGTCCATGGTGTTGTGCTGGGTGCCCTCGCACAGCCCGTCCCGGTCGGCGTCCCAGCCGCCCTCGATCCAGGCGAACTCCAGCGACCGGCGGCAGGCCGGCCACAGCCGCCGCAGCCACTCGTCGTCGCCGGACAGCTGCCAGTCCCGGTGCAGCTTGACCACGCAGCCGAACTGCCCGTCGGCGGCGGTGAGCGGGAACTCCCGGGCCTTGCTGAGCGGGAGCAGGATGCGGAAGCTCATCGCCCCGGCCGGGTCGGTCGCGTGCAGGTACTCCAGCTCGCGCATCTGCCGGGCCAGGCCGCCGAACAGGTAGCCGGTGGCCAGGTCGTAGTTCCAGACGTGGGTGCACGAGCCCAGGCAGGACCCGGCGTCGTCCAGGCAGCCCTCCCAGCCGAAGGGGTGGCCGTCGGCGGTGCGGAAGTAGGTCTGGCTGCGCAGCGTGGACAGGTTGAACAGCGCCGCCTCCTTGACCGGCGCGCTCAGGTCGCTGGACCAGAACGCCGACACGAAGCGCCGGGTCACGTCCTCCAGCTCGGCCAGCCGCGGCGCCTGCGCGGCGAGCACGGCCCAGGCGTCGGCGGCGGCCGTGGCGTAGTGGTTGCCGACCGTCTCCGGGCCGGCCACGCCGCGCGGGCCGGCGTCCTGCTGCCAGGAGCGCCGGTTCGGGAAGTGCCAGCCGAGCAGGAACACCGCCTCGGCGGTGCCGCCGGGCTCGATCCGGCGGCGGGCGCCGACCGTGCCGGCCAGCGCGGGCGAGCTCATGGGCGCGTCGTCGCGGCCGAACAGCCCGGCCGCGGGCTGCCCCTGCTGGCTAAAGCCCTGCCACATCTCAAACAGACCTTGATTCCACTTACCCATCCCCCACGAGGGGCCGGTCCAGGTATCGGGGCCGAGCGCGGCGGCCGCGATGGTGCCCCATTCCTCGTGGGCCGGGTCCATGGCGGCATCCGACAAAAGGACGCCGCTCAGGCCGTCGGCCGTCCGCGCCTGCGCGGCCGGGCGGCTGGGCTGACGGGCGGCGCGCAGGGCGTGCCCGGTCAGCGCCTCGACCGAGAACATGACGCTGGCCTCGACGGGCTGGCTGGCCCTGGAGGTGAGCACGACGCGGAAGACGGCCAGCGGCAGGCCGCTGAGCTCGGCGTCGCCCGGAGACAGCGGGTTGACCGCCTCGACCCGGGCCTCCAGCGGGAAGTCCGGGTCGGACAGCACGACCCGGCCGAACGGGTAGGTGGCCTCGAACGCGCAGTCGGCGAACCGCGGAATGCCCGCCAGCGGCGCCTCGGACCCGGTCCAGCCCTGCACTTCCTCGTCGAACAGGGCGCCCTCGAGGATCCGGGCCCGCGGGGCCAGGCCGTCGCCGGACACCTGGCAGGCCAGGAAGCTCAGCGGCGCGATGAGGCCCTTGGACGGGTGGTTCTCCAGCTCCCAGTCGCGCAACTGGCCCCGGCCGCCGAACCCCACGGTCCCGGTGCCGATCCCGCCCAGCGGCAGCGAGATGCGGAGCCGGTCCCGGCCGGTGTAGCGGTGGGCCACGGGCCATTGCGCCTCGTCAGCCGGCGCCGGCGCGGCGGTCTCGTTCGGGGTTCCGGTGGGATCGGACGGGCCTGCGGACATGCTGCTGCCTCCCCTTCGCTCGGTTGTTAATGATCGGTGTGTCGAGTCGGCTGGCGGACGGCGGCTAGCGCGAGATGCCGCGGTAGCCGATGCCCTCCATCAGGCGGCGCTGCAGGAAGATGAACCCGATGAGGCACGGCACGCACAGCACCGACAGGCCCGCGAAGATCGCGCCCAGCGGGCCGCCGCCGGCCACGGACTCGAGGTTGTACAGGGCCAGCGGGGCCGGCATCCGGTTGGTGCTGTTGATGAACAGGTTGGGCCAGAAGAAGTCGTTCCAGATGTACTGGCCGGTGATGACCATGACGGCGGAGATGGCGGGCCAGGACAGCGGCACCATCACGTGCCGGATGATCTTGAGGTGGCCGGCGCCGTCGATGCGGGCGGCGTCGTCCAGGTCGCGGGGGATGGTCCGGAAGTGCTGGCGCAGCAGGAATATGCCGACCACCTGGATGAGCGCCGGGATGATCAGGCTGAGCTGGGTGTTCAGCAGGTGCAGGTACTTGACGACGACGAACTCGGGCACGGCGGAGACCTGGCTGGGCAGCGTGAGCGCGGCCAGGAACAGCGTGAACACGACCTCCCGGCCGCGGAACTCCAGCCGCGCGAAGGCGTAGGCGGCCAGCACGCTGATGATGGCCGAGCCGATGACGACCGCGGCGGTGATCACCACCGAGTTGAGGATGTTGATGCCGAACGGCGCCGCGGAGAACAGCGCCCGGTAACTGGACAGGGTCAGGTGGCTCGGGAACCACACTGGGGGCAGGGACGTCTGGTCCTTGGTGTCCTCGAAGGACTGCAGCACGACCCACACCACGGGCAGGAACATGATGACGCCCGCGATGGTCAGGAACAGGCTGAGCAGCGTGCGGCCCACCAGCCCGCGGCGCTGCAGCCGGGGCCGCCACAGCCGCCGCGCGGACACGGCCGGCCCGGACACCGCCGGACCGGATCCGGGGCGGGACAGGCTAGACGCGCTCATAGTGCACCCACTTCCTGGCCAGCAGACCCATGACGACGACGAAGCTGATCAGGATGGCGACGTTGATGAGCGACACCACGGCGCTGTAGCCGAACTGGTAGTTCTGGAACGCCTCGCGGTAGATGTAGAGCAGGACGGTCTGGGTGGCGATGCCGGGCCCGCCGTTGGTGTCGATCAGCGGCCAGGTGAAGATCTCGAACGCGCCGATGAACGCGGTGGCCGACGCGATGAACGTGGCCGGGGACAGCAGCGGCAGGGTGACCCGCCGGAAGCGGCCCCAGGCGTTGGCGCCGTCGATGGAGGCCGCCTCGTACAGGTCGGACGGGATGGCCTGCAACCCGACCAGGAAGATGATGAAGGTGAACCCGATCGTGGCCCAGACGTCGATGATGACCAGTCCGGGCAGCGACCAGGTGCCCGAGGCCAGCCAGTTGGGCGCGCTGATGCCGATCTTGTGCAGGTAGTAGTTCAGCGGCCCGGTCCCGTCGGCCATGATGTACGACCACATCAGCGCGACGACGCCGGCCGACATCAGGAACGGGGTCACGATCGCGGTCCGGGCCCAGTACCTGACCGCACTGGAGCGGACCGTGGTCACGGCCAGCGCCAGGCCGAGGCCGAGGATCAGGTGCACGGCCGTGGTCATGATGTCGAACAGGAAGGTGTTCCACAGCGTCTGGCCGAGCTGCGGGTCGTGGACGATCATCCGGTAGTTGCCCAGGCCGACCAGCTTCGGGGGGGAGATCAGGTCCCACTGCACGAACGAGATCACCACGATCCCGATCAGCGGGATGCCGATGAACGCGATGTACAGCGCCAGCGCCGGGCTGAGCAGCAGGTAGGCGGTGAGCGGCTGGCGGCGGCCCGCGCCGCTGTGTCTTTTGGCTCGCCTATGAGCCCGCCCACCTCCCCTGCCCCCTTCACGACGCCGCCTTCCCTCGTCGCTCCTGCGCTCCTTCGTCGCTTCTCGCTCCTCAGTCCAGGCGGCGCCGGGCCCCTTCGGCTCGCTGGTCACCGGGCCGCTGGCCGCGGCCAGCCAGCCGCCGAACACCCTCGACCGGCCGGCTGTTCCCGCGCTGGTCAGCGGCTTCGCGATTCGCGTGCGCACACCCGCCGCCTCCTCCCGAAGATAATCCCGGAGATCGTCGTCGTGGCGGCGGCCAGGGGTGCCCAGGCCCTCGCCGCCCCGGCACCCCTGCCCGCCGTGTCCATGCCTGCCGTCGTGACCCGCCTCAGACCTGCTGGGCCATCAGCTGGGTGACGCTGGCCTGCATGGTCTTCATCCCGGCCGCGGGCGTGGACGCCCCGGTCAGGATCTGCTCCCAGACCGTGCTGATCTCGCTCTCCACCGCGCTGCCGTTCGGGACGCCGACGATCATGGTGGAGTAGGCGAGCTCGTTGCTGAAGTTCTCGGTGCCCGGCGGGAAGTTCTTGAGGAAGCCGGCGCTGCGGGCCACGGACTGCCGGATCGGCATGTCACCGCCGAAGTTGACCACCGGGCCGTGCTGGAACTCCTCGGAGATCGTGAACTTGATGAACTCCCAGAGGGCCTTCTTGTTGCGGGTCTGCTTGAACATCGGGAAGCCGCCCACGCCGACCGGGGTGCCGCTGGCCGTCTGCTTGGGCCACGGCACGATGGAGAACGTGTCGTTGATCTGGGCCTGGTTCATCGGGATGCTGGTGTTGGGCCAGATCCCGGCGCCGAACATGCCCAGCTTGCCGACCGCGGCCTCGTTGAAGGCGTTGTACGAGCCGCCCGGCTGGTTGACCAGCTTCTTGGTGACCAGGCTGCGGACGAACGCGGCGGCCTCGACGTTGGCCGGGGTGTCGGCGGTGCACTTGGTCTGGTCGGCGTTGAGGATCCCGCCGCCGTTGGTCAGGACCCACGGGTAGACGTCGGTGAACGGACCGGGCACGGGGGCGCCGATGGCGAAGCCGAGGCGGCCGGAGGCCGAGCCCGTGAACTTGGCCGCCGCCTTCTCGAAGTCGGCCCAGGTCCAGTCGGGCGCGGGCTCGGCGATGCCGAGCGACTTGAACAGCTTGCGGTTGTACCATATCGACATGACGTTGTAGCCGATGGGGATGAAGTACGTCTGGCCCTTCAGGTTGTCAAGCTGGCGGAAGTTGGCCAGCATGTTCGGGCTGACGTCGGAGTAGAAGCTGTTGACCTCCTGCTGATCGGTGGCGATGTAGGAGTTCAGCGGCTCGAGCACGCCGCGCTTCTCGAACAGCTGCATGCCCTCGGTGGCGATGTAGGCGCTGTCGATCGCCTCGCCGCCGGCCAGCCGGGTCGAGACCTCCTGGAACACCGCGACCCAGGTGTTGGTGGCGGTGTTGGTGGTGAACGGCTTGACCGTGATGCCGGTCTTCTTGGTGAAGGCGGCCAGGTACTTGGTCGTCTGGCTGAAGTCCTTGGGCGTGACGGGCAGGCCGATGTTCAGCACGTCATCGGCGGTCGAGGAGCCCCCGCCGCCGGAGGACCCGCCGCAGGCCGCCAGCAGCGGCCCGGCGGCGGAGGCCACGGCCGCGGCCTTGACCCCGGCGGACAGGAAATCCCGGCGGCCCATCCCGCGGAAGCCCACCGTCGGCTGGCCGGGCATCTCCGGCTGGTGGGCCTGGCCGGACCGTCTGCCTGCTGGCTGTCTGTTCATGACGAGCTTTCCTTCCTTCACGCGGACCGCCGGCCTGCCTGCATGTCCCCGCCGGGCATGCCGCCGGTAACCGGCCGGATCCGCCCGGGGGGCTGAGAATCTCCGGGGGCTGAGAATGATGGCTGCGGAGCGCCGCGGCCAGGCTCGCTGGTGCCCGGACCGCTGCGGAACCTGGCGGCGGGCGCGGCCGGCGCCGGGCCCGCGGGACGCCGGGGACCGAGCGGTGACCGGGGCCGGGCCTGCGGCCCGGGCTCGCCGACCTGGATGCGGACACGGGGGGAGGTCAGGCCGGCCGGGGCCAGCCTGACCGGCCTGCGTGCGGAGCGGGCCGGCGCGCTGGAGCCGGTGTTCGGCTCCTCGAAGCGAGGCATGTTCGTAGCCAAACCTCTCCGCTCGCGGCCCTGCTTGCGGGTGATCACGCCGTCCCGGCGCGGGGCGGGTAATCGATTACTGCATGATTTCCGAGGCATCGCGCGGCTGTCAATACTGTTCCGGAACTTACTGCGCGTTAGCGCGCGAAGCCGGACAGGCAGGTCAGCCGCGATCCCGGGCGGAACGGCACCGCTATGGCAGGCGGAATGGCGCCGCGAGCCCTGGCCGGGACGGTGACGGCGGGGCAGAATGGCGGGACGTCACCGGACAAACCGCCCCGCCCCGGCGGCACCGGCCGCAGCGAACCTGGAGGACCCGTCATGCTCCGACGCTCGCCGCGAATCGCCGTGGCCGCCGCCGCGACGACGGCCGCCCTGGCCGGCCTGAGCCTCACTGCCCCCGTAGCAGCGGCCAGCCCGGCCCGCGCCGGCGGCCAGGCCCGGCT
>JBOHCO010001014.1:0-10022 GCA_050698895.1 Streptosporangiaceae bacterium | reverse complement strand
GCAGCCAGCGGGCGATCGCATCGGCCTTGGCCTGGTGCACGCCGCTGATCGGCACCATGGCATAGATGACCATGGTCAGCGGGTACTCGCGCGGGTTCTTGCTCTTGGTGCTGACTTCCTGGGTGATCTTGTTGCCGTCGTCCACCATCGAGTTCAGGGCCGCGGCCATGGACTCCTGCGAGGGCGTGACGTAGCGCCCGGCCGGGTTGAGTATGGCCGCGGAGGGCACCGAGAAGGCCGTGGTGTCGGCGTAGTCCAGCACCCCGAACAGCACCCGGGTGCCCGGGATCTCCTGGGACAGCCGGCAGTAGCCCTTCGGCCCGTTCCCGCAGAACTGCTGGAGGAAGCCGGTGCCCGGCGGCCAGGCGTTGACCATGTCCTGAACGCCCAGCGCGAGCGGGAACACCGGCGAGTAGGCATGCTGCACCACCGTCGACGGGTCCTGCGGGACGAAGGCGTCGGTCGGGTACTTGACGTTGCTGTAGTACGAGTTGATCCGCGTGCCCCACTGATCGGGTATCCCGGTCAGGAAGCTGCTGGCCGGCTTGTTCGCCGCGATCCAGCGCGTGACCATGTAGGTCATGTCGCTCGGGCCCGACTGCACGATCGGGACATCGCTCGAAATGCTCGCGCTGCCGAGCGACGTGTTATCGATTCCGATGCCGGGATTCAGCTTGGTGAACTCCCGGTCGACGATGATGTCCGCGGGGTTGCCGTCGATGCCCGGGTCGCAGCCCTTACTGCGGTGCGGGGTGCAGGCCGCCGCCGAGAGATCGTAGGAGGTGGTGAGCATCTTGGCCACCAGCCGGGGATCCAGCTTGAGATGGGTGAACTGAGTTCCGGTGTTGGCGTTGTCCACCCAGTAGGGGATCGAGACCGCGGAGACGCTCACCGGGGCATAGGCGTACTTGTGGTGCGGGCCGGTCAGCGACGCCGCTGGCCTGGTGGTCAGGGCAACGTCATCCCCGCCGGACTGGACGGCCGCGATGGCCGCGGGCTCGGGGAGCGAGAAGCTGTAGCTGATGGACAGCGGGCTCGCCTGCTCGCACAGTCCGGTGTCCCACTGGTCCATCTCGCGCTGGGCCATGGGGGAGCCGATCACGGTAAACGCGGGCGAGCTGAACTTGCAGTTGGCCGACGACGGCGCGAAGCGCAGCGGGACGACGATGCGCTTGGCCCACGAGCACTGCGGAGCGCCGGGCCGGGGCGACCCGAAGGTGATCTGGGACGTGGACGTGTTGCCCCCGGCGATGCTGTCCTCCAGGTGCTTCGCGCAGCTGAAGGGGCTCTGAAGGATGTCGCCGCCCTGCACCGGGATGACGGCCAGTGAGCACGGGCGGGTCGGGGTGCAGCCCAGGAACTGGTTCTGCAGCTCGGACAGCACCGGGATGTCGGCCACGCCCGTGCCCCTGGCGGTGGTCGTCGACCAGACGTCGTTGTAGGGCCCGAACTGGTTCTCGCCGCCCTGGGTGCCGTCGTGGTTGGCGATGCCGAAGCAGTCAGTCAGGTGCGCGGGGTGCGTCCCCCGGCACTCGGCGATCACCACCGGGTAGGGGGTTGTTCCCTGGCTGTAGGGCAGCGAGCCGGGCGGGGTCGGGGTGAGCCCTTTCCAGGACACCCGAATGGTCTGGTTCAGCAGGTTCCTGGTCTGGCTCACCGTGACGCTGCTGTGGTACCTGAACAGGCTGGCCGCCCCGGTGCTGGGGTTAATGCTATTCGGGTTCAGCATGCGCGGCCCGCGGACGGTGACCGCCGTCCTGGACCCGTTTGAATGAGCATGTGTGACAGCGAGTGATTTCGGAGCTGCGGGAAGTAGTACCAGGCCGGAAACCACGGATGCGACGCCGGCCAGGGCCAGAATCCGGCGCGGCCAGTGCGTGTTATGAATGGCGAGGCGAGGCATCGGATTTCCTAGCTGGGCTATCGGAACAATGGTAGGCGCGCTTAGGCATGCTGCATCAGCTCGTTCCTGCTCGCGCCGTCACACGGGCGATCTTGCGTCGCTGGCTCCGGGACATCTCCCCGGGCGCGGCGCCGCCGATGATCCGGGCCAGGGTGAACAGGCCCACCACCAGGACGACGAGCACGAAGCCTCCGCCGAAGCCGCGAGCCAGGTCGGCCGGGATCTGCGCCTCGTTATGCGCGTAGTTCCAGATGAAGAGCGGCAGGTTGATCTGCGGGCCGCTGATCGGGTTGAAGTTGGTCGACTTGGTGAACCCGGCCGTGAACAGCACGGCCGCGGTCTCGCCGATGCCCCGGGCCATGGCCAGCACGACCGCGGTGGCCAGGCCGGACCGGGCGGTGGGCAGAACCACGTTCCACGCCGTCCGCCACTGGCTCGCGCCCAGGGCCAGCGACGCCTCCCGCAGCGTGCCGGGCACCAGCCTGATCACCACCTCGGAGGCCCTGGTGATGATGGGCATCATCGTCACGCTCAGCGCCAGCGCCGCCATGAGCCCGGACTTCACGAAGTGCAGCGTGAGGATGAACAGCACATAGATGAACAGGCCCGCGATGAGGTCGGGCAGGGCGGTCATGGCCTCGACGATGGTCCGGACCGGCCGGGCCAGCGGACCGCCGACCTCGGCCAGGAACAGCGCGGCGGCCACTCCGAGCGGCACGGAGAAGATGGTCGCGAGGCCGATCTGCTCCACGGTGCCGACTATGGCGTGCAGGCAGCCGCCGACGGCCAGCGGGAGCGCGGGGCCGGAATCGGCCATGCTCGTGGTGATGAAGCTGATATGGGTGACCGCGTCCACGCCCTTGGCCAGCGTGTAGGCGACGATCGCCACGACGATGGCGAGCGCCAGCGCGCCGCCCGTGCCGAAGCCGATCGCCGTCACCCGGTTCGTGGCCTCGAGCCGGTCCCACTGCATCGTCGCCATGAAGCCGTAGAACACCAGGAAGACCAGGTACCAGATGACCCAGAAGCCGAGCACGCCGGTGAATGGCAGCACCCGCTCGAAGAGCACCCAGGTGAGCGCCAGGGCGGCCAGCCCGGCCCCGCCGATGGTCGCGGCGCCGTCGGCGCTGACGGACGCCATGTGCACCCGGACCTCAGGCGGCCGGGGCGCTGCGGCTACTGCCATCGCTGCTTCCCGTTGTTGGTCATGTCATCAGTCGGCGGCGGTGGCGGCACCCGAGCGTGACCTGTTGATCACGATCGATGCGAGCGTGTTGATGCCCAGGGTCACCACGAACAGCGTCAGCGCGGCAGCCATGAGGTAGGAGACCTGCTGCGGGGAGTACGACCCCAGGTTGTTGGCGATCGAGGCGGTGATCGAGTTCCCGCCGCCCTGAAGGACGTGGTAGCTGAACACCTGAGTCGGAGGGCTGAGGATGAACGAGACGGCGATGGTCTCGCCCAGCGCCCGGCCCAGGCCGAGCATGCTCGCGCCGATCACGCCGGCCCGGCCGAACGGCAGCACCACGGTCCTGACCATCCCCCAGCGCGTCGCTCCGAGCGCGTACGCGGCCTCGCGCTCGCCCTGCGGAGTCTGCGAGAACACCTGGCGTGAGAGCGACGCGATGATCGGGATCACCATGAACGACACCACGATGCCGGCGATGAACTCCGATCCCACGAAGTTGGAGGGCGTGTAGGTCTGCGTGAAGTGGAAGAACGGAAGGAAGCCGACGTGGTGGGCCAGCCAGGTATCCGTTCCGATGATCTTGGGCATCAGGTAGACCAGGCCCCAGAGCGCGAAGGCGATGCTGGGAATAGCCGCGAGCAGGTCGATGACCGCGATCAGCGGGCGGCGCAGCCGCAGCGGTGCGTACTCCGAGATGTACAGGGCCGCCGCGAGCCCGGCCGGGAAAGCCAGGATCAGCGCGACCACCGCGATCACCACCGAGTCGGGCAGCAGGGCGGCTACGCCAAAGTCGTTGGGGGCGATCAGCGATGACGTGGTGAAGAAGCGGAATCCCTCGGCCCGCAGCGCCGGGAGCGCCCGCAGCACCAGGAAGACCAGGATCATGGCCGTGATGACGAGGACCGCGATGCCCGAGGCGCGCAGGATCCCGCGGAAGACCTGATCGCCGAGCGACTGCCGGGTCACGATCCGTCGCGGCGCGTCCGCGTCCGGCGGCACGGTCGAGTCAGTATTCAGCGCGACCGACATGACCGCGTGCCTCCCCCCGCTCTCTCGACTGCGCCTGGCTCAGCGACGCCTGTCCCCGGCGAATTCATACTGATCTGAGAGGATGACCGTATAGGGGCCATTAAGTGAATGAAAGACCAACAGATTCGCTATAGACCGTAGTAACGGTCGGTCGCGGAACGGCGTGGTGCCGGGGAGTCTCCCCCGGCACGGTCGGGGCACCCGTGAGCCGCTTGGAAGGCATGCGCATGTTCCCGCTCCTCCAGTGAATCCCACACGAAAACGCACCCACCACACGGTGCCGATGCCGCGCTGACCTATACATAGAGGCAAAAGACGTGGTGCCGTGGGCGTACCCCCGGCACCACGTGCCGATCAGCGATCCGCGGTTACCCGTAGATAACCCCGCGGATCAGCGCGCTGCGGTCAGCCGCAGCTCGCGGTGGGCTCGTAGCCGTAGGCCTGGATGACCGACTTCTCGGCCTTGGAGCAGAAGAAGCCCTTGGCCCCGAAGAACCCGTCCAGGTAGGAGGGGATGCCATCCTTGGCCTTGGCTGTCCGGACCACGTCGAACAGGGTGCGGATGAAGGTCCGGGTGTAGAGCGGGTTGAGGATCGCCTTGGCACCGGTCCCGTTGATCGGGGCGGTCTTGTTGATGTCGTTCACCTTGAGCACGCCGTTGATGTCACAGCCGAACTTGTTCTGGCCCTTCTTGGGCGCCTTGCACTCGGTGAACACGCCGGACTTGTCGGTCCCGCACTTCGCGGACTTGCACGCCGCGGAGTGGTAGGCCTGGGCCAGCCACTTGCCAGCCGAGATCGGGACGATCTCGTTGGCGGCGTTCGCGCCGGTGAAGATCGGGTCGACGCCCTCGTTCTCCTCCAGCGAGTTGGGCTCGTTCACGCACTTGCCGAACGCGGTCACGCCGATGTCGGCCAGGAACGTGGCCAGGGTGCCCGAGCCGGGCTGCGGGAGCAGCGGCTTGATCGTGGCCGTGCTCTTGCCGCCGACCTGGCTCCACTTGGTGACCGTGCAGGTGTAGATCTCCTGCAGCTGGTGGGTGCTCAGGTTGGTCGGGGCGTTGCTGCCCTTGGGCGTCTTGGGGTTCTTGGTGACCGAGGCGTAGGAGATGTTGTCCAGCGCCAGCGGGATGAACGACAGGCCCGTCGGGTCGGTCGACTTCTCGGACCGCGACGAGCGCGCGAAGTCGAGGCAGAAGTGGCTCTTGGACTTGGGGTCCTTGATGTTGGCGGCCAGCGCGGCGATACCCGCCGACGAGCCGTTCGGCCGCGGGGCCGCGACGCAGCCCGACTTGGTGGCGATGTTGCCGGACGTGGTCGCGGCGGCGTTCTCCAGCGCGTCCCAGCTGAAGATGTGGGTGCCGGTCTTGTGCGCGGAGTCGTAGTTGAGGGTCAGCTGGTCCAGCAGGGACTCAGTGGTGTTCGACCCCACGCCGACGACGTCGGTCGTCTTGGGAGTCGTTCCCGACGGCGGGTCGGCCAGGGCCACCCCCGCGGTCAGGGTGGTCACGGTGGCCAGCACTGCCGCCCCCGTGATCAGCTTGCCGAGCATGCGCATATTCCGCTCCTCCTGCAGACGAAAGCGCGTGGAACTTGCCGGCCCTGCGGGCCGACGCGCTCAGCTTCCCGTGGGCCTGACATCGCCACAAGGAACGGGAAATGAGGTCTGCTTTAACCGTTGGCGTCCAAGGGATGAAGCCGCAGGTAGAAGTTCGATTCGGCGGTCCGGGGAGGGCCGCAGGCGGCTACTCCGGCAGGCGCTGGGCGTTTCCGGTGCCACTGCTGGGAGGTGCGTTCACGCGAGAATTGCTCATGCCGTCGCGTAAGGTTAACGTGACATTAACTAATGGCAAGCAAAAAGCGACGCGGCCAGAACGCGATGGCGAGTTCCGGGTGACCGTGGGGTGCCGGCGAGGCGGCAGGTAAGGCTGAACGCTCAGCCGGTCTGGATGACCAGGAACGCCTCGGCCAGCCGGCCTTCGGGCAGTCCGCCCTGCTCGGCCAGCCGGGTGGTCATGCCGAGCAGCCGCTCCTGGAGCTGGTCAAAGTCGGCGATCTGGCTGGCGTGCGCGCGCAGCGCGGCGGCCTTGCGCGGGAAGGTGTCGGTGATGTCGACGTAGTGTGTCGGCTGCGGGCTGGCCGAGATCCAGGCCTCGCGCACCGTCCAGGGCTCCAGCTTCTCCTCGGCCAGCAGCTCGGGGAAGGCGAACTGGTTGCGGGAGTCGGGGTAGACGGCGTCCAGCGCGGCCGAGCCCACGGCGCGGTGGTCGGGGTGGCTGGTGCCGATCCTGGCGTAGTTGCGCTCCGCGGACGGGCAGACCACGCGGTCGGGCCGGACCATGCGGATGACCCGGCTCAGGTCCTTGCGCAGCTCGAGCGTGGCCTCCACCCGGCCGTCCGGGTAACCGAGGAACGTCAGCTCGGTGACGCCGACCTGCTTGGCCGCGGCGGTCTGCTCGGCCTGGCGCAGCCGGCCCATGTCGGCGCGGGAGATCGACGGATCGCTGCCGCCGGCGTCTCCGTTGGTCACGATGCAGTACCGGACGTCGATCCCGGCGTCGGTCCACTGGGCGACGGTCCCGGCGGCCCCGAAGTCGACGTCGTCGGGATGGGCGACGATGACCAGGATGCGGGCGACTTCAGCGTCATCAAGCATTCGCTAATGGTATGGGTGCCGCAGGAGCCGACGGCCTTCCGCCCCTGGGGGGCGGGGCCTGGCGAAGCCTGGCCCCGCCACCGGGCTCAGTCCAGGGCGGACATCACGTGCTTGAGGCGCGTGTAGTCCTCGAATCCGTACATGGACAGGTCCTTGCCGTAGCCGGACTGCTTGAAGCCGCCGTGCGGCATCTCGGCCACCAGCGGGATGTGGGTGTTGATCCACACGCAGCCGAAGTCGAGCTGGCGCGACACCCGCATGGCGCGGCCGTGGTCGGCGGTCCAGACCGACGAGGCCAGGCCGTACTGGGTGCCATTGGCCCAGCGCACCGCCTCGTCCTCGTCGCTGAACTGCTGCACGGTGATGACCGGGCCGAAGACCTCGTTCTGGATGATCTCGTCGTCCTGCTCGAGGCCGTCAACCACGCTGGCCTCGAAGAAGTAGCCGCGGTCGCCGGCCTGCCGCCCGCCGGTCAGCAGCCGGGCGTGGTCGGGCAGGCGCTGGATGAACCCGGAGACCCGCTCCAGCTGGCTGGCGTTGTTCAGCGGCCCGAAGTCGGCGCCGGCCACGTCGGGGCCGGCCACGGTCTGGCCCTTGGCCTGCTCGACCAGGGCCTCGACGAAGTCGTTGTGCACGCCGGGCGCGGTCATCACCCGGGTGGCGGCGGTGCAGTCCTGCCCGGCGTTGAAGTAGCCGGCGATCGCGATGGCCTCGGCCGCCTTGGCCGGGTCGGCGTCATCGAAGACAACCACCGGCGCCTTGCCGCCCAGTTCCAGGTGCACCCGCTTGAGGTTCTCGGCCGCCGCCCTGGCCACCTCCTTGCCCGCCCGGACGCTGCCGGTGATCGACACCATCTGCGGGGTCGGGTGCGCGACCAGCGCGCGGCCGGTGTCCCGGTCGCCGCAGATCACGTTGAACACGCCCGCCGGCAGGTGCTTGCTCATCAGCTCGGCCATGAACAGCGTGGAGGCGGGCGTGGTGTCGGACGGCTTGAGGACCATGGTGTTGCCCGCGGCCAGGGCCGGGGCCCACTTCCACACCGCCATCATCATCGGGTAGTTCCACGGCGTCACCGCGGCGCAGACGCCGATCGGCTCCCGGCGGACGAACGAGGTGAAACCGGACATGTACTCGCCCGCGGAGCGGCCCTCCAGCATCCGGGCCGCGCCGGCGAAGAACCGGATCTGATCGGCCATTGGCGGGATTTCCTCGGACAGGGTCAGCGCCTTGGGCTTGCCGGTGTTCCTGGACTCGGTCTCGACCAGCTGCTCGGCGTTGGCCTCGAACTCGTCGGCGATCCTCAGCAGGGCCAGGCTGCGCTCGGCCGGGGTCGCGTCCCGCCAGCCCGGAAAGGCGTCGGCGGCCGCGCCGAAGGCGGCGTCCACCTCCTCGGGGCCCGAGATCGGCGCGGTCGCGTAGGCCTCGCCCGTGCTCGGGTCGATGACCTCGGACTTCTTGTCGTAGGAGAGGTCCGTCCAGTGGCCGCCGATGAAGTTGCGCAAGTCTTCCACCGCTGAGCTCCTTTGTTATTGCTAAATGGGTGGGGTGCGCTCTTCGCACGCCCACGGCGATCCGTAGTCGGTGAGCAGGTCGAGGAAGGGCTCGGGGGGCAGCGCCTCGGGACCGAGCACGCCCGTCCCGGCCCAGGCGCCGGAGTCCATCAGCTCGAGCGCGACCACTGGGTTGACGGCGGTCTGCCAGACCACCGCCTGCGACCCGTACTCGGCCATGGACCAGGCGTTGTCCACCACGTGGTGCAGGTAGACCTCGCGCGGGCGGCCGTCGGTGCCGGTGCCGGTGACCCAGGTCCCCGCGCAGGTGAGCCCGGTCATCGCGTCGCCCAGGGTGGCCGGGTCGGGCAGGCAGGCGGCCACCACGTCGCGCGGTGACACCTGGGCGCCGCCGACGCTGACCGGGCTGACCGCGTCCAGGCCCAGCTTGTGCAGGGTCGAAAGGACGCTGATGAACTCGGCGCCGAGGCCGTACTTGAAGGTGACCCGCCGGGACGTCACCCAGCGCGGGATCAGCAGCACTTCCTCGTGCTCCACGTTCACGCACTCCACCGCGCCGATCCCGGCCGGGAAGGTGAACACCTCGGGCTCGCTGAACGGCGGGGTGGTGTACCAGCCCCGCTCGGCCTCCCAGATGACCGGCGGGTTCAGGCACTCCTCGATCGTGGTCCAGATGGAGAAGGTGGGTGCGAAATCGTAGCCCGCCACCTCGAGATTCGCGCCGTCCCGCACGCCGATCTCGTTGATCTCGCTGAACAGCCGGTCGGCGGCGTACCTGGCGAACACGTCGGACAGGCCCGGTTCCACGCCGATCCCGGCCAGGGCCAGCTTCCCGGCCTGCTCCCACTGGTCAGACAGGGCGAACTGATCGTCACCGAGCTTGACGCCGGTCTTGCTGTAGGGCGCCTCGGCGTCAGGGTGCGACAGCGACATGGCCATGTCCAGGTAGTTCACGCGGGCCGCGAGCGCCGCGCGGAACAGTGGCATCACAAATCGCGGGTCAGTGGCATTCATCAGCACATCGCAGGAGTGCTGATCCAGTAGGGCCGCCGTGGCCTGCTCCTCGCGGGCGTCGAGCTGGACGGCGGTGTAGGAGTCCCTGGCCGCCGCGGCGCGCTGCGCGCGGGCCAGGTCGTAGTCCGCGATGACCAGGTCGGCAAAGGGCCGACGTGCGGCGATGCGGGCAAACGCGGTGCCCACCCCGCCGGCTCCGACAAGGAGTATGCGCATAGCGCTGATCCTAGACCCGCGTCCAGTTCGAACCAACGGGACCAGTCGTGATACCTAGCTGTTACAACTGAAATCGTTGATTAGAGCGGTCTTAAGTGCTAGAACCGTGGGATCTGGGTATGCGATCCGTCGCGCCTGCGTACCCGCCCAGCGTCCGCCCGCCGCGAATGCCGGGCCCGGCGGTGTCCAGCACGGGCACCGGGTGATTTCAGGAGGGGCGAATCATGGCCGCTACTCAGCCACAGGTACAGCTAGAGCAGGCCACGGAGAAGGGCCTCAAACCCGGCGCTCTGGGGCTGATCTCCAGCACCGTGATCGCCACCGCGTCGGTCGCTCCCGCTTACAGCCTCGCGGCCACCCTGGGCTTCATCGTGGTGGCGGTGGGGCTCAAGTCGCCCATCATCGCGATCCTGGCCTTCGTGCCGATGATCCTGACCTCGATCGGCTACAGCGAGCTGAACAAGGCCGACCCGGACTGCGGCACCACGTTCACCTGGGCCACCCG
>JBOHCO010001013.1:0-4613 GCA_050698895.1 Streptosporangiaceae bacterium | reverse complement strand
GGCCGCGCGCGGCCGCCTCGCGCAGCCCGGGCAGCCACGCCGGGCTGGCCTCCAGGCGGCCGAGGATCTCCGCCACGTAGGCCCGGCGCAGCGCCTGCGGCGAGTCGAACCCTGGCTCGGGGACCAGCCAGGCGTCGGGCACCGCGGCCACCGCTTCCTCGACCAGGGTCGCGGTGACCAGGCCAGCCAGCTCCCGGTCGGCCTCGTCCACCAGCGGGTCGCAGCCGATCAGCGCGTGCTCGGCGGCGGCGTAGGGCCGGGTGCGCGCCGCCGCGGCCGTCTCCCACCGGTGCTGGAAGGTCAGCGTGGCCCCGTGGTCGATCAGGTAGAGCACCCCGTGCCAGAGCAGCATGTTCGGGTTGCGCCAGGACCGGTCCGCGTTACTCGCCAGCGCGTCGAACCACAGGATCCGCCCGGCCAGCGTCCCGTCCACCACCGGCCGCGCCGCGTCGAAGTCGAGCGCGCCGGGCAGGAAGTCCACGCCCAGGTTGAGCCCGGCACTGGCCCGCAGCAGGTCCTGGATCTCCTGGTCGGGCTCGCCGGGGGCCAGGGCCGGGTCCAGCTCGACCGCCACCAGGTCGGGCGCCGCCAGCCCGCAGCCCCGGGCCAGCAGGCCGCTGATCACCTCGGCGGCCAGCGCCTTGGGCCCCTGCCCCGCGCCGCGGAACTTGACCACGTAGGTGCCCAGGTCGTCGGCCTCCATGACGGCCGGAAGCGACCCGCCCTCGCGCAGCGGCGTGACGTACCTGGTCGCGGCGACCAGCGGCAGGCCAGCCGGGCCCTCGGCGGAGGGCCCGGCGCCAGAGGACCCGGCGTCACCGGAGGACACCGGGTCACCGGAGGACACCGGGTCGGCGGAAGACACGGGCCGCAGCCTACGCCGGGTCCGCGTGCCCCGCCGTCCGGCCGTGGCTACGCTTCAGGCAGCACCGCGTCAGGCAGCACCGTCCACGACCAGCACCGCCCACGACCGCCGGAGGTAGCCGTGCCAGGGTTGAAGCCCATGCCCGAGGACTGGGACCGAGCCGTCGCCGTGGTCGCCCATCCCGATGACCTGGAGTACGGCGCCGCCGCGGCCGTGGCCCGCTGGACCGGCCAGGGCAAGCAGGTCGCTTACCTGCTGGCCACCCGAGGCGAGGCGGGCATCGCGGGCATGAACCCAGCCGAGGTCGCGCCCCTGCGGGTCGAGGAGGAGATGCGCGGCGCCGCGCTGGTCGGGGTCACCGACGTGCAGTTCCTCGATCACGTCGACGGCCTCGTCGAGTATGGCCTTCCGCTGCGCCGCGACCTGGCCGCCGCGTTCCGGCGGCTGCGGCCCGAGGTAGTGATCACCATGAGCTTCGACCTGACCTGGGGCGAGGAGGGCCCGGTCAACCACGCCGACCACCGGGCCGTGGGACTGGCTGTGCTGGACGCCTGCCGCGACGCGGCCAACGAGTGGGTCTTCCCGGAGGCCGGCCCCAAGTGCGACACCATCCGCGACGCCTACGTCAGCGCCGTCGGCAACCCGACGCACTTTGTCGACGTGACCGACACCATCGACGCCGGCGTCGCCTCGCTGCGCGAGCACCGCGCCTACCTCGAGGGACTGGGCGGCGACTTCGACCCGGACGAGTTCCTGCGCAACATGGCCGGCTACACCGGGCTGGCCGCCGAGGTCGAGTACGCGGTCGGCTTCCGCCGCTATCCCATGGGCTGATCCGCCGCTCCCCTTCGCCGGCGCTCGCCGGCGCTCGCCAGCCCGGACAGCCTCGCGCCCGGGACGTCTCCAGACCCAGGCACACCTCCAGCCCCAGCGGTGTCCCCAGGACGGCGAGGCCACCCGCAGGCCATCGTCATGGTTGGCGTTCTGGTGCTCCTCTAGCCGCACCAGAGGGCCAACCATGACGTTAGGTCGTGGCACCCCAAGATCATCGGCCGGGCGGGCCGGGCGTCCGGCCCGGACTGGCCGCCGGGCGACCGCGCGCCGGCGGCGACCGGGGCTCAGCAGCCTCACCGGGCACACGTTTTACCTGGGTTTGTTGGCACAACTGGCGCACCAGGAACAGACAGGAAACTTTCATAAAAATTCGGCTCAGCCTCTAGATCCGCCGTGGCACGGGGTGTTAACTCCCTGGGACCGGGTTCGCAGAACCGACAAAATGGCGCGCGCCGGGCACCCGGCCGCCCGCCTTTCACGGCGAGGAGAAGATCAGATGAGGCGACGGCTGCCTATCGGGCCAGGGCAGGCGCGGCTGAGCATCGCGACTGGCGCAGCGGCGCTGGCGGCGCTCTCAGTCCTGACCGGCTGCGGATCTTCGTCGAACGGCGCGTCGAGTTCGACGACGTTAACCTTCTTCGGCGCCGACTACGGGACCGGACCGGCCAACAGCACCTCCAAGTACTGGAACGCCATCGCGGCGGCCTTCCACAAGGCCAACCCGAGCATCACCGTCAACGTGCAGACGGTGGACTGGACCGACTTCCCGAACAAGGTGCAGACCCTGGTCCAGAACAAGCAGTTCCCCGACATCCTCGAGGGCGACGCGGCGCCGCAGTTCGCGCAGAGTCACCTGCTGTACCCCGACGACCAGGTGCTGGCGCCGAGCGTCATGAAGAACCTGATCCCGACGTTCCTCAAGGACGGCCAGTACCAGGGCACCGACTACGGCATCCCGTTCACGACCAGCACCCGGGCGCTGTACTACAACAAGAAGATCTTCGCCACTACAACAAGAAGATCTTCGCCGCGGCCGGGATCTCCGCGCCGCCGCAGACCTGGGCCCAGCTCAAGTCGGACGCGGCCGCGATCAAGAAGAAGGGCGACATCGGCTACGGCATGCCGCTGGGCAGCGAGGAGGCGCAGGCCGAATCGCTGCTGTGGTTCCTGGGCAACGGCGGCGGCTACCTGAACAGCGCGGGCAAGTACGACATCGACAGCCCGCAGAACGTGGCCACGCTGAAGTTCATGGCCAGCATGGTCAGGGCGGGCGACACCCAGCCCAGCCCCGGCACGACCGACCGCAAGGACGTCTGGGCCCAGTTCGCGGCGGGCAAGATCGGCATGGTGCTCGGTTCCCCGGCCGTGATCCCGATCATCCAGGCCGCGGGTGTGCTCAAGGCGGGCGACTACGCCACCGCCGACGTGCCGGGCAAGACCGGCCCGCTCCAGTCCACGCTGGGCGTGCACGACGACATCGTGGCCTTCAACACCGGCGGCCACAAGGCGGCCATCAGGAAGTTCCTCGACTTCGCCTACCAGGACAAGTACCAGCTCCAGTTCGACAACGAGTACGACCTGCTGCCGGCCACGACCAGCGCCGCCCAGGTCATGGGCCGCAACGCGATGTTCGCCGCGTTCCTCAAGAACATCCCGCAGTCGGTGAACTACCCGTCGCTGGCCAACTGGACCACGGTGCAGGACCAGATCCAGACCACGATCGGCCAGGCCATCACGGGCAACCCCGAGAAGATCCTGGCCGCCATCCAGCAGACCGCCGCCAACGGCAGCAGCTGAGGCGGCATGTCGGACGTCGCGGCCGCGGAGACGACGGGCGAGCGGCCACGGCAGGCCGGCCCGCGGGCCAGGCCCCGGCCCGGAATCGGCGGAAATCGGCCGGCGAAATTCGCTGGCCGATTTCCGAGATCATTTCGGACCAGGTCCCGGCGGGCCGGCCGGGGCCCGATCGGGCGGCTGGAGCCGCTGATCTGGCTCGGCCCGGCGCTGATCCTGATCGGCGTGGTGGTGCTGTGGCCGGTCGTGACGCTGATCCAGACCTCCACCCAGAACATCACGCCCATCGGCGTGACGATCGGCTCGGCCGGCGCGGGCAACTACACCACGCTGTTCCACAACCCGAACCTGCCCGGCATCCTGGTCCGCACCGTGGTCTGGGTGGTCTCGGTGGTGAGCATCACCATGGTGCTGTCGCTCGGCCTGGCTCAGCTGTTCAACCAGCGCTTCCCCGGCCGACGGGTAGTCCGCTGGGCCCTGATCGCGCCATGGGCGGCGTCGGTGATGATGACCGCGCTGATCTTCCGCTGGATGCTCCAGCCCGGCAACGGCGTGATCAACGTGTTCCTGCACCAGCTCGGCCTACTGCCCCACCTGGAGTCCAACCAGGCCTCCTGGCTGGGCCGGCCGGACAGCGCGATGGCCTGGATGATCGGCGTGGCGGTGTTCGTGTCGCTGCCGTTCACCACCTACACGCTGCTGGCCGGGCTGCAGGCCATCCCCGGCGACCTGTTCGAGGCGGCCAGGATCGACGGCGCGACCCGCTGGCGCAGCTACCGGGCGATCACCCTGCCGCTGCTGCGGCCGGCGTTCATCGTCGCGGCGGTCATCAACCTGATGAACGTCTTCAACTCCTTCCCGATCATCTGGGAGATGACCCGCGGCGGCCCGGGCTACGAGACCAACACCACCACGGTGTTCATGTACAACCTCAAGGAGAGCTTCGTCGGCCAGGCCGCCGCCATGTCCATCGTCAACTTCACGCTGATCATCGTGATCGTGCTCATCTACCTGCGGATCAGCAACTGGGGCAAGCAGGAGGCGAGCTGACATGGCGGCCGGAACCCTCAGTACCCGCCGGGCCACCCGCCGGGCCACCCGCCGGGCCACCCGCCGGGCC
>JBOHCO010001012.1:0-1892 GCA_050698895.1 Streptosporangiaceae bacterium | reverse complement strand
GAGTGTACGGCACGAGCGCGGCCGGCATCGGCGTCGTCGCCAGTGGTGGCACGGGTACCGGTGTCAGCGCCAGCGGGCACACCGGCCTGACAGCGAGCGGCAGCTCGGTAGGGGTGTCCGCGGAGGGCGCGATCGCGATTCAGGGCACCGGGGGACCGGCCAGGCCGTCAACGCGACCAACGACTCGGGCACGCTGGCCACGATCAAGGCGGTCAACTCGGGCACGAACTCGGGAATTCACGCGACGAGCAACGGGCGGGGCGGCGTCTTCGGCGGCTCGCTGGCCCAGATCCAGCTCACCCCCAGATCCGGCGCGACCCACCCCAAGGGCGGCAGCCGGGGCGACCTGTACGCCGACAAGAGCGGGCGCCTGTGGTTCTGCAAGAAGGGCGGCACCACGGCAACCTGGCACCAGATCGCCTAGGGAAGACGCGATGTGAGCTGCCGCTCCGGTCAGGGGTACGCATGCGGTCCAGCTCGGGAAGTCCCGAGCTGGGCCGAGCGGGTCGAGGAAGAGAACCCCGTGGCGGAACCGGTCCACGAGGGGAGCCACAGGTCGTCGGTCTCCTCGTCCTGATGCTGGCCGCGGAGGTAGTCGACCAGTATCGGCAGGTCGTCGTGCCTGTTCTCTTCGGACCACAGCGGGTAGAGCGGATACACCGGCGTGGGGGCCACGATGGGTATCCGCCTCAGGTCGTAACTGGTCGGCCACAGGTAGCGGCTGCCCTGGCCGATGAGGGTGGCCAGGCGGGGAGAGTCCGCGAGCTCGTCGAGTAGCGCTTCGTTGCCGAAGTTCGGGGCAACGACGTCGATCGTCAGGCCGAAGGTGGCGGCCAGTTCGCGGTAGTAGGCGCCCGGCTCGCTGGCGGCCGGCAGGGGGAACATCCAGATGCGGTGATCGACCAGCTCGGCCAGGGTGAGCTGACGGTGGTCGGCGAGCTGGTGCCGAGGGCCGACGAGGAGCTGGTGCCGGTCATACAAGGCGGGCCCCGCGCGAAGCCCGGCCGGGGGCCGGCCCGCGGTCGCGGCGAGCGCGCGGAAGGTGAGATCGACGGACCCGCTGGCGACGGCGGCCAGCGCGTCGTCGCTGTCGCTGAGCACTGGCAACGTCACGACGTCCAGGTCCGTCTCGGGGTGTTGCTGGTGAAAGGCCTGCAGCAGCACGGCCGGCGCGGTGCGCCGGTTCAGCACGTCCACGCGCAGCGCCCGGCGGGCTGGCAACACCGACGCGACCGCGCGGTCCTCGACGCGCAGCAGCTCGCGTGCGTGAGGGAGGAACGCCTGGCCGTCGACGCTGAGATGCACGCCCTTCGGGCTGCGCACGAACAGTCGAGCGCCGAGATCGCGCTCTAGTGTTGCGATCCGTTTCGAGACGGCTTGCTGCGTGATGGCTAGCTCGTCGCCGGCGGCCTGGAACTGGCCGGTGTGGGCGACGGCCACGAACGTGCGGACGGCGTCAAGATCCACCGCTACAACCTATCTCTACAACTGCCGGTTGTGCCCGACCCGCGTGTCGGTTGTTTGAGTACCCAGCCTGAGTTCGGTTGGCTGCTGTCTGGACAACGCACTGTTGTCGGTCAGGATGTCGGCAGGAGATGCTGCATGCGGCTGTTCGGAGGGCTCGGCCGGCGCTTTGGCTGGCTGTGGGCCGCGTACGCAGTCAGCGCCTACGGGACGTGGCTCGGGTTCGGGGCGTTCTCGTTCGTCGCGATCAGGGTGCTGCACGCCGGCGCCGCCGAGGTCGCCGCCATGTCCGCGGCGGGGCTGGCCGTCGGGGCGCTGGTGGCGATGCCGATGGGTCCGTGGGTCGAGTTCCACCGTAAGCGTCCGGTGATGATCGCCATGGACGTGATCCGGTTCGGGGCACATGCCTCGATCCCGATCGCCTACGC
>JBOHCO010001011.1:0-2006 GCA_050698895.1 Streptosporangiaceae bacterium | reverse complement strand
CCACCACCGCGATGTTTATCATAAAGAACCAGCCCATCATCACCGGGTAATCGCGCTGGTTGACCGACTGGACCAGGTAGTAGCCGAGGCCCGGGTAGACGAAGAAGGTCTCGATGAACACCGAGCCGCCGAACATGTAGCCGAGCGACAGCCCGAGGTTGGTCACCATCGGCAGCATGGCGTTGCGGCCGATGTAGGACCGGGTCACCCGGTACCGGGACAGCCCCCACGACTCCCCGGCCCGCACGTAGTCCGCGCCCATGATCGTCGATACCGAGCCCTTCATCGTCAGCGACCAGCTTCCGAACGCGACCACCACGTAGGACAGGACCGGGAGGATGGCGTGCTGCAGCACGCTGCCGATGAACGTGACGTTCCAGCCGGGCGTGACGGTCAGCGAGTACGGCCCCGAGGCCGGGAGGAGGTGCTCCTGGTCGGCGACCAGGTAGATCAGTATCAGGGCGATGAGGTAGTTCGGCACGGCGGCCAGGAACGACACCACCCCCGTCGCGATCTTCGCCAGCAGGCTCTGCGGGTACGCGGCGATCAGCGTCCCGACCATCACCCCGAGGGCGAAGCTGACCAGCAGGGCCAGCCCGACGACCAGCAGGGTCCAGGGCAGCGCGCCAACGATCACGCTGAGCACGGTCTTGCCGGGGTCAAGGATGGACGTCCCGAAGTTGCCGCGGGCCGCGTTCCCCAGGTAGCCGAGGTACTGGTGCCACAGCGGGTCGTTCGGCTGGAGGCCGTAGGCGGCCTGGACCCTCCCCGCAATCTCCTGGGTGGTGAGGCCGCCTTGCTGAGAGAGCTGGGACGCCAGGTAGGACATGGCGTTGCCGGGCATGAGCCGGACCATGAAGAACGTCAGCGTGACAACGGCGTAGATCGTCACCAGCGCCAGCGCCAGCCGCTTGGCCAGGAAAGCTGCCATCGACACCCCTGCTACCGCGGCCGCGCGTGCGGTTCCGGGACTAACCCGGCGCTGTCCTGCCATCGGCTGCCACCGGCGGACATCACATGCGTTCGCATACCTGCCTCCACTCCGGCGACCCTGGGGTCTGGCTCTCGGTCCCCGCCCCGCGCTCTACCAGTCAGAGCCTGGGCGCTGCGTCAGGAGGGATCATTTGTTATTTGTATGCAGCAAATGATGAATGAGGCAGGCGTGACTGTCAATAGTCGATATGTCATGACATACGAGGTACACTCACGCGCGCCCGAGGCCGGGCGCGACAGGGGAATCAGGGCCGGCCGGACCAGGGCCGGGCGCCCTGCGGTCAGTGCGCGACGGGCAGCCCGGTAACCGCGCTGATCAGGTCAGCGGCCCGGCTGACCGCCTGCTCCGGCGACAGCCGCGCGGTGAGGACCGCCTCCAGCATCGCCCTCAGCTGCGCGGAGACCAGCGCATAGGCCGGGGTGACCGGCCGCGTCACCGCACCGTCGAGCAGGCCGACCGTGAACGCGTGAAACGGCGAGCGGCCAACCAGTTCCGCAGCCACGGAGCGACGGGGCGGGATCTGGCCGGTACGGGTGAAGAACCGGGCCATCGCCGGACCGGTGACGGCGCCCTTCAGCACCTCCATGGCCGCGGCTGGCTGCTTGGCCTGGCGCGGGATGCAGTACACGAAGCCGCCGACAAGCACCGAGGACTGGCCGCGCGGCCCGGCCGGCACGGGCATGAAGCCGAACGCATCGGTGACCGCGTCCAGATCCAGGCCCGCGTAGCGCGCGAGCGCCGGGGCCTCGTAGCTGCCGCCGAACGCCATCAGGGCCTCTCCCCTGGCCAGCATCTGGATCGGCCGGTCCCGCTCATGGCCGACCGCCCCGGTGGACAGCACCTTGTCGTCCACCAGCGCCTGCAGCAGCCGCATGGCCTCGACGCTGGCCGGAGAATCGAGCGTCACCGCGTCCGGGCCGAGTACCCGGGCCGTGTTCGAGGCCAGCAGCGCGACCAGGCAGTAGGTGGCGAACTCATCGGCCGACGGCCCGGCCGGCATGACCAGCACCGG
>JBOHCO010001010.1:0-4892 GCA_050698895.1 Streptosporangiaceae bacterium | reverse complement strand
TCGCCCAACCGGGCCGGCATCATGAACAGCCTGCCGCCCGACCAGCGCGGCGTGGGCGCTGGCATGAGCGCCACGTTCCAGAACTCGGCCATGGTGCTGTCCATCGGGATCTTCTTCTCGCTGATCGTCGCTGGCCTGGCCGGGACCCTGCCGCAGGCCATGACCCACGGCCTGGTCGCCCAGGGGCTGCCGCACGCCGACGCCGCGCGGATCGCCGGGCTGCCGCCGGTCTCGATCATGTTCGCGGCCCTGCTGGGCTACAACCCGATCAAGACCCTGCTGGGTCCGGCGCTGGCCCACCTGCCGGCCAGCCACGCGGCCTACCTGACCGGGCACCGGTTCTTCCCGTCGCTGATCTCGACGCCGTTCGAGCACGGGCTGGCCATCGCGTTCGGCTTCTCGATCGCGGCCTGCCTGGTGGCGGCGGTGGCCTCGCTGCTGCGCGGCGGCAAGTACGTGCACGGCGCGAGCCCCGAGCTCACCGCGGTCGAGGCGGACGCCGAGGTCGAGGCCGGGTCCGCGGGGGGGCAGCCTACGCTGGCCCGGTAGCACGCCGGTCCAGGCCGCCTGCCCCATCGTCGTCCGGGGGCGCGCGGGTCCGGCGGGGCGGGCCTAGGCTGGGCCCGGTGAGCATCCGCCGCGCGCAGGCCAGTGATGCCGGCGCCATCGCCGTCGTGCACGTCCGGTCCTGGCAGGCGGCCTACCGGGGACTGCTACCCCAGGATTACCTGGACGGGCTGGACCCGGGGCCGCGGGTGGCCCGCTGGGAGCAGCGGCTGGCCGAGCGGGACTGGCCTCGGGGCGGGGTGCTGGTGGCCGAGGACGCGGGCCAGGTGGTCGGGTTGACCAACTTCTGCCCCAGCCGCGACGACGACCTGGACCTGCGGGCCGTGGGCGAGATCACGATGATCTACCTGCTTGCCGCGGCCTGGGGCCGGGGGCACGGCCGCGAGCTGATGGCCGGGGCGCTGGCCGCGCTGCGGCAGGCGGGCTACGGCGAGGCGGCGCTGTGGGTGCTGGACACCAACCAGCGGGCCCGGCGTTTCTACGAGGCGGGCGGCTGGCGAACGGATGGCGCGGCCAAGCAGGAGCCCTGGCGGGACGCCGGGTTCACGCTCAGCGAGGTCCGCTACCGCCACGCCCTCCCCGCCCTTACCGGCCGCCGCTGATGGGGCGGCCATGATCCCGGAAATCGGTCCGCGATAGTCGCGGACGGATTGCCGCGATCATGAACCCGCGCCTTCCGGACCGGCCGCAGCACCGGGGCCGGCCGGGCGCGCTAGCCGCCGGCGGTGTCGGGCAGGGCGGCGACCGCGGCCAGGCCGGGCACCGCGGCCAGGCCGGGCACCGGGGCGGGGCGGACGACGGGCCCGCGGGCGGCCGGCTCGGCCTCGGCCGGGGTCTCCTCGACCAGGTGCTTGCCCGGCAGCCAGTGCAGCCAGGGCGGCAGGTACCAGGCCCGCTCCCCCAGCACGGCCAGCGCCGCGGGCAGGACCACGCCGCGGACCACCGTGGCGTCGATGAGGACCGCCGCGGCCAGGCCCACGCCGAGCATCTTGACGTCGATCCCGGACAGCGTGGCGAAGATCGAGAACACCGCCACCATGATCACGGCCGCGCTGGTGACCACCCCGCCGCTGCGGCCGATGCCCCGCACCACCGCCTCCGAGCTGCTGTGGCCGCCCGACCACAGCTCGCGGATCCGGCTCAGGATGAACACGTGGTAGTCCATGCTCAGCCCGAACAGCAGCACGAACGAGAACAGCGGCACCCACGGGATGATGCCGCCGAACGAGGTGAAGCCGATCGGCCCCTGCAGGTGCCCGTCCTGGAAGATGAAGGTGACAATGCCGTAGGCGGCCCCGACCGACAGCATGTTCAGGCCGATCGACATGGCCGGGATGACGAGGCTGCGGAAGGCGCACATCATCAGGATGAAGGCCAGCCCGCCCACCACGATGAACACCAGCGGCGTGCGGGCGTGCAGGGCCGAGTTCATGTCGACGCTGGCGGCGGTGTCTCCGGTCACGGCGTAGGTCACCCCCGGCGCGCGGCCGATCGTCGCGGGCAGCACCTGGTTCTCCAGTTTCTGGAACGCAGTGACGGAGGCCTGGTTGGTGCTGTTCCCGGCCATCGGCACGCTGATCACCATGCCCCGCCCGCCAGCGGCCAGGTGGGCCGTGATCGGGCCGCGGATCGGGCCGCTCGCGGTGGCCCGCGCCTGCAGGGCGGCCACCTCGCGCCGGACCGCCGGGCTGGTCAGGTCCGAGCCGGTCAGCACGACCTGCGACGGGGCCGAGGTGCCGGGGAAGTCGCGGGAGATCTGGTCGAAGGTGTGCACGATCGGCAGGTTGTCGGGCAGGTCCACCGACGGCGCGCCGAACCGCAGGCCCAGGGCGGGAGCGCCGATGAGCAGCAGCGCGACCACGCCGGCGCCGCCCCACAGGAGCGGCTTGGTCACCACCCGCCGGGCCAGGCTGGTCCACATCCGGGACGAGGTGCCGTCCTTGTGGGCCCGGCCCAGCCAGGGCAGGTGGCCGCGGTCGGCCCACGGGCCGAGCCAGGACAGCAGGGCGGGCAGGAAGGTCAGCGAGCCCAGGACCGTCACGCCGACCACCACGATCGTGCCGGCCGAGATCCCGGTGAAGATGTCGACGCCGGACAGGAACAGCCCGGCCAGCGAGATCATCACGGTCACGCCCGAGATCACGATCGAGCGCCCGGAGGTGCTGGCGGCGATGCGCAGGGCGGCCCGGTGCGAGTGCCCGGCGGCCCGTTCCTCCCGCTCGCGGCGCAGGTAGAACAGCGTGTAGTCGACGCCGACCGCCATGCCGATGACCAGGACGATCTCCGACGTGCCCGAGTTGACGGGGAACCAGTGGGCCGGGACGGCCAGCAGCGACACCGCGGCCGACACCGCGGTGCCGGCCAGCAGCACGGGAATGCCCGCCGCGATCAGCGCGCCGAACACGCAGATCAGCAGGACCAGCGTGAGCGGGATCGAGGTGTCCCCGGCCTGCCGGAAATCGTGATCGAGCATCTGGCCCGCGACCCGGTCGGCACTGGCGCTGCCCGCCTCGCTCACCGTCAGCCCGGGATGCTGGGCCTGGATCCTGGCCACCGCCTCCTCGTCGGAGACGACGGTCGAGTTGGCCGCCGCGTTCGGGCCGCCCACGTTGAAGGTGACCATGGCCGCCTGGTGACTGGCCGAGATCAGCCCGGAGCCGCCGCGGGCGGACGGGCCGTGGATGTCCGCCGCCGCGTGGTGCGGCAGGGCGGCCAGCGTCCTGGCGACCTCGCCCGCCACCTGCCGGACCTCGGCCTGGGTCCGGGCACGGGACGCGCCCGGGTGACCGTGCGCCGCGATCAGCACGCTCTCGGCCGGCGGGGTGACCACCTTGAGCTGGTGCATCATCTGCTCGGCCCGGCCCGCCTGACCCGGGTCGTACTGCTGCACGCTGGAGCCGCCGAAGGACTGGCCGATGATGTAGGCGACGGCCACGAAGGCCAGCCAGCTCAGCACGGCCGTCTTGCGGTGCCGCACGCTCCAGCAGGCGATCCGCTCGACCACCGTCCGGGAGCTCCGGCTGAGCGGATCGGCGGTGGTGACCGCGGGCGCGGCGGGGCCGGCGGCGGGCGGCGCGGACGCCTCGCGCGCAGGCGCGTGGGCAGGCGCGGAGGCAGGCGCAGGGGCACTCACGAACGGGCGCATGGGGGGTGTGGGGGCTCTCTTGGCGGCGGCGGGACAACACCGCCCGAACGGGGGTCTTGGCTCGGGGGCTCGAACCCGCGAACGACCCGCCCTGCGCCAGAGTTCCGGACACGCCGAAAAAAGTTTTCCCAGGTCATTCGGCACTAACTGACGAAACTGTCAGTTTCCAGGCTGAACTGCGCCTTTGTCAGCCTGCGGCGGCCGCCCGATAGGAGATCCACGCCGGATGTCCCGTTACCCGCCTAATAGCGTGGGTAACGGGACATCCAGGACGGGCCGGCCTAGTGCCGCGGGCTCGGCCTCACGTCGGGCGCGTCGGGCGCCGGGATGGCCGCGATGCCCCGGCCCGGCAGCCAGCCCAGCCAGCGCGGCAGCGACCAGCTCCGCTCGCCGAGCAGGGCCAGCGAGGCCGGGACCAGGACGCCCCGGACCACCGTGGCGTCGATCAGCACCGCCAGGGCCAGGCCCACGCCCAGCATCTTGAGCTGGACGTTGGCCAGCGAGCCCAGGATCGCGAACACCGCCACCATGATCACCGCGGCGCTGGTCACCACGCCGGCGCTGTTGGCGATGCCGCCGACGACGGCGTCGCGGGTGCTGGTACCGCCGGCCCGCAGCTCGCGGATCCGGCTCAGGATGAACACGTGGTAGTCCATGCTCAGCCCGAACAGGAACACGAACATGAACAGCGGCACCCAGGACACGATGGCCCCGAAGCTGGAGTAGCCGAGCGTCCCCTCGAGCCGGCCGTCCTGGAAGATCAGCGTGAGCAGCCCGTAGGCGGCACCCACCGACAGCAGGTTCAGGCCGATCGAGATCAGCGGGATGGCCAGCGACCGGAACGCCACCAGCAGCAGCAAGAACGCCAGCACCGCCACTACGGCCAGCACCAGCGGGGTCCGCATGTGCAGGTCGGCGATGTCGTCGTAGTTGTTCGCGGTGTTCCCGGTCACGGCGTAGCTGAGCCCGGGCACCTGGCCCAGCGTCCTGGGCAGCACCTGATTGCGCAGGGTCAGCAGGGCGGCGTTCGAGGTGCCGTTGGTGCCGTTGCCCGCCAGCGGGACGCTGACCAGCACCGCCCGCCCGCCGGCCGCGGGCGCGGCCGTGACCGGCTGGCGGATCGGGCCGTGCGCCGAGGCCGCGTCGCGCAGCGCGATCACGGCCTGGCGCACCGCCGGAC
>JBOHCO010001009.1:0-4084 GCA_050698895.1 Streptosporangiaceae bacterium | reverse complement strand
CCGCCGGCCTGCGGCCCCGACACCCCGCCGCCCCGCCGCCCCGCGGCCCTCGCCGCCCCGCGGCCCCGCCGGACCGTCCCGCCACCCAGATACAACAGCACTGTTATACTTTTCCTGTGACGGAAGATCTCAGGCTGGTCGGCCTGGGCACCCTGCTGCGTCAGGTGCTCGACCAGATGGACGCCGACATCGCCGGCGTCCTGGCCGACCTCGGCCTGCCCGGCTACAAGCCCCGGTACAGCGTCTACCTGCGCGCCGTCGCCGCGCTGGGCCCGGCGCCGATCCGCGACCTGGCCCGCGCCACGGGCGTCACCCACTCGGCGGCCAGCCAGACCGTGGCCGAGCTGGCCCGGCAGGGCCTGGTCGACCTGCGGCCCGGCGCCGACGGCCGGCAGCGCATCGTGCACCTGACCGACCAGGCCCGCGCTATCCTGCCCACCATCGAGGCCGAGTGGGACGCCACCGCCGCCGCCGCCGACGAGCTCGACGCCGAGCTCCCGTTCCCGCTCCGCCAGCTCGTGCCCGCCGTCGCCGCCGCCCTGGACCGCCGCCCCTTCCGCGAACGCATGCTGGCCTCCGCCTGGGCTCGCGAGCACCCGTTCTTCACCGCCGTCGTGACCGCCGCCGTGACCGCCGCCCGCCAGGCCACCCCAGGCCCCGCCGCCCCCGGCCCCGCCGACTCAGCCGCCCCCGGCTCCGCCGACTCAGCCGCCTCCGGCTCCGCCGACTCCGACCGCTGAACAGCCAAGAAACAGGAGGATCACCGTGCCGCGCCCGTCACGGCTGCTGGCCGACGTCCGCCCGCTGCGCCAGAGCCCCGCCTACCGGCGCATGTGGACCGGCTCGCTGGTGTCCAGCATCGGCAGCATGATGACCGTGTTCGCGCTCAGCCTGCAGGTCTACCGGCTGACCCACTCCGCGTTCGCCGTCGGGGCCATCGGGCTCACCTCGATGATCCCGACCCTGTCGGTCTCGATCTTCGGCGGCTCCCTGGCCGACGGCACCGACCGCCGCAAGCTGGTCATGGTCACCAGCAGCAGCCTGGCCGCCGTGTCCGCGCTGCTCGCTGTCCAGGCGTTCACCGGGCTGCGTCAGGTCTGGCTCCTCTACGCGCTCTCCGCCGTGCAGGCCACGCTCAGCGCCATCGACAACCCGGCCCGGCGCACCTTCACCCCCCGGCTGCTGCCCGCCCCGCTGCTGCCCGCCGGGCTGGCCCTCAACCAGCTCACCTTCCAGGCCACCCTGGTCACCGGGCCCGCGCTGGCCGGCCTGATCACCGCCGCCGGCGGCCTGCGGCTGTGCTATCTCATCGACGCCGTGAGCTTCGCCGCCTCCATCTACTCCATCGCCCGCCTGCCCGCCATGCCGCCCCAGGGCGGCACCGCCCACCGAAGCCTGCGCGCCATCGCCGACGGCTTCCGGTTCATCGTCTCCAGCCGGCCCGTGGCCGGCGCCTTCCTGACCGACCTCAGCGGGGCCGTGCTCGGGTTCCCGTTCGCCCTGTTCCCGGCCATCAACGCCGAGCGGTTCGGCGGCAGCCCGGCGACCCTCGGCCTGCTCACCACCGCGGTCGGCGTGGGCGGCCTGCTCGGCTCGGTGTTCTCCGGCCCGGTCGGCCGCATCGTCCGGCCCGGCCGGGCCATGCTCGTCAGCATCGGCGTGTTCGGCGCCGCCGTGGCCGGATTCGGCGCCGCCGGCCACCTGTGGCTGGCCCTGGCCTGCCTGGCCGTCGCCGGCGCCGCCGACACCACCACCGTCGTGCTCCGCTCCACCGTCGTGCAGACCGTCATCCCCGACAGCCTGCGCGGCCGGATCTCCGCCGCCGAGTACGTCGTCGGCGTCGGCGGCCCGCAGCTCGGCAGCCTCCGGGCCGGCGCCGTCGGCTCCCTCGCCTCCCCCGAGATCAGCGCCGTCAGCGGCGGCCTGACCACCGTCATCGCCGCGGTGGTGATCGGCCTGACGCTGCCCGCCTTCGCCCGCTACCGCAGGCTCGAGCCCAGCCCCGCCGCCGATGCTCCCGCCCAGGCCACCGCGTAGGCCCACCGCGTAGGCTGACCCCCCGTAATGGTGCGCGCCGAGGGCGCGCGACCCCGCCGATCAGCAGGAGGCCGCAGATGGACGAGAACCGGGCACGCGAACTTCTGGCCGCCCAGCGGGCCGAAGCCGAGAGCCTGCTCAAGTCCGTCGACGCAGAAGGCCGCGAGGACCGGGACTCCGAGGACGACGAGGGCGTGGACATCGCCGATCCGGCCCAGTCGCTGAGCGCCGAGGGCGAGTCCGACGCCATCGCCGAGTCCCTGCGCGACCGGCTGGCCGCCATCGAGCGGGCCGAGCAGCGCCTGGCCAGCGGCACCTACGGCCGGTCCGTCCGCAGCGGCGCGCCCATCCCCGACGCCCGGCTCGAGGCCGACCCGATGGCCGAGCTCACCGTCGAGGAAGCCGCCGCCGACGCCCGCCGCTAGCCCGCGGTCAGCCGCAGGGAGCCGCAGCCAGATGCACCCCCCACTCGCCCCGGACGACGTCCTGGCCAGCGGCGGCTGGCACCCCCGCTATGTGCGCGTCCTGGCCGTCGCCAGCGACGGCGACTACGGCATCGCCGTCGTTGACGGCAACGGCGACGGCGCCGAGCTGGAAGAAGAGGCCTGGCTCTGGGACGACGGCCGCTGGACTCCGGGCTCGTCCTCCGGCACCGGGCCGCTCGACACCCTCGGCGCCATCCAGACCGGCGGCGAGGTCGGCGACGCCGCCTACGCCTTCGGCCGCGCGCCCGGCCGCCCGTCGGTGACGATCAGCTTCGGCGGCCAGAACTTCGAGGTCCCGGTCGGGCCGCACGACGTCTGGGCCTTCATCAAGGCCGGCCACGGCCCCGCCCCCCGCCTAGCGACCTGACCTCACCGCGGAGCGCGGCCGGCTCGGCCAGGACCTAGGCCGCGTCGTGGAAGACCAGGCCGAGCGTGAAGCGCTCTCCCGACCGGATGACCGAGACGCCGTGCCGGACCGGCGCCGCCGACCAGCCGCGGGCCGACCGCACCGGGCGGTCGCGGGTGGTGAAGACCAGGCCGCGGCCGGCCGGGATCAGCGTCGACGTGCCCCGCGACTGGGCCCGCGGCCGCTGCTCGACCAGCAGGAACTCACCGCCGGTGTGGTCGGTGCCGGGGCGGCTGAGATTGATCACCACCTGGAGCGGGAACACCAGGTCGCCGTACAGGTCCCGGTGCAGCGCGTTCCAGTCCCCGGCCCGGTACCGCAGCAGGATCGCGGTCGGCTTGTCCTGCCCGGCCGCGTGGCACATGGCCAGCCACTCATCCAGCGTGTCCGGCCACGGCGCCGGGCGCCCGAGCCGGGCGTGCCAGTCCCGCGCGATCGGCAGCAGCCGCGGGTAAAGAGCCCGCTTGAGATCCATAACAACCTCGCTCACCGGCGCCCTGAAATACCGGTACTCGCCTTCCCCGAACCGGTGCCGGCCCATCACGACCGTCGACCGGAACCGCTCGTCCTGGCCGTACCAGGAGGCGATCTCGGCCGCCTGCGCCGGGCTCAGCAGCGGGCCGGTCAGGGCACCGCCGAGCGCGTCGAGCTCGCGGGTGATGGCGGGCCAGTCGCACTGGCCGACGCGGGTTTCTGACTCCGTCATAGACGGTAAACGCGCCGGGGCGGCGGAACGTGAGCTAGCCGGCCGGGACCAGCCGGGCCCGGTACACGCGGACGGCGGTGCCGCGCGGCGCCCAGACCCGGATCTCCAGCCGCTGCCCCGGCGGCGGGGGCACGAACTCGGCCCGGAACGGGCCCCAGCCCGAGTACGACCGGGCCTGGTACCGGACGGGGGCGGCCACCGGCATGGTCTCGGTCTGCTCCCCGGCGGTGGCCGGGACGGTGCGCCGGGCCAGCAGCACGCCGCCGTTGTCGTTCCAGACCTCCACGTTGACCGGGCCGGACGCGGACAGCGTGACCGTGGCCTGGTAGCGGCCGACCGGCTCCAGCCAGGACAGGCCGTCGGCCACGTAGCCGCCGGCGCCGGACGAGGCGGCGTGCCAGCCCGACGGCGGCCCGGTCAGCACGGCGCGGGCGGCGCCCGGCGCGGCCC
>JBOHCO010001008.1:0-1615 GCA_050698895.1 Streptosporangiaceae bacterium | reverse complement strand
TGGCCGGAGAATCGAGCGTCACCGCGTCCGGGCCGAGTACCCGGGCCGTGTTCGAGGCCAGCAGCGCGACCAGGCAGTAGGTGGCGAACTCATCGGCCGACGGCCCGGCCGGCATGACCAGCACCGGCGCGCCCCGCTCGCCGGCCAGGCGGCGGCCGGTCTCCTGCAGTTCCGCCCAGGTGCGCGGGCCGGCCGCACCGATGGCGGCCCGCTCGTACCACATCCCGGCCACGTCCATTTCCGCCTGCACCGCCAGGGTGCCGTCGCCGATGCGGTGCGCGTCGACGAACGGCTCCAGGAAATCGCGGTGCAGCTCGTTCTCCACCCATGACGAGTCGAGTTCCTCCAGAGGCCACAAGAAACCCGACGCGGCAAACTCCGCTATCCACACCGAGTCCAGGATGGCCAGGTCCGGCGCGCGGCCCTCGGCCACCGCCCGGACGAAGACGGCATGCAGGTCGTTCAGCTCCGTCTCGGCCACCGACAGCCGTACCGCCGGTGACGCCGTCCGCAGGTGCGACTCCCACCGGTCAAACGCCGGCATGAGCACCCGTACCTCGCTGGAGTCCGCTCGCCGGGCCAGCCAGTGCGGATTCACGAACGTGCCGTGCCTGCGGCGGCGGAGCACCACGCCCTCGGCGGCCAGGTCGGTCAGCGCATGAGTGACCGGGGTCCTGCTCAGGCCGAACCGCTCGCACAGCTCATGCTCGGTGGGCAGGCGGCCGTCCGTCCCGTAGACGCCGCTCAGGATCTCCTCGGTGAGCAGGGTCTTGAGCTGGTAGTAGACGGGGATCGGCTGGCCTCGCGTCAGGTCCATACCGTCATGATGCACTTTCGCTACGACATGGCTGGTGCGCGACACTAGACCGGTTACTCCAGGTCGCGAACAGCGCCTGCGGGGCCGGGCGCGCATCGAGGCTAGTGCGGCGGCCAGCGCAGAAGTCCGCGCGACGCCATGAATCTGGTCTCGAAGGCGGCGCGAGCCGCCGCGAGCCGCGTTATCTCCGCCCGCGACGTGCTCCAGGCCGCACACCAGTACTTCTGGAATACGAAGTACAAGAACATCGAGGGCGAGCGCCCGCTCGAGAACCTGTTTCAAGGGCTGCTGAAGCAGTCACTCGAAAGAGGGCGGCGGACCTTTCTCGTAGCGGACCGGGTGCTCGGCGGATCACTGCGCTGGACTAATGACGGATGGCCCTCGAACCGTTCATTCTTCGTCGATGATCAGGATCCCGAGTGGCGAGACGCGATCGTCGACCGGACCTGGCTCTGAGTAAGCAGATACGCCGGCCCGGGCGAGCAGGCGGCCGGGAGTAGCGGTCGCCGGCCGGAGTGGCATGGACTGCGCCTGGACCAGGCCTGGTCTGGGTGCCGCGGTCAGCGGCGGCGGCCGGAGCGGACCCTGTTACTTCTAATCCGCCCTTGATCCACCGGCGGTGCGGGTGCTACACCCGACAAGTACGGCTCGGTTACTTCCAGGAACCCGGTGAGCGGGTCGGAAACGAGGCTTCAGCATGTCATTAACTCCCCGTAAGGCTGCTTCATTGCTGGGTGCGGCCGCGCTCAGCGTCACCGGGCTGACCGGCCTCGGCTGGGCGGCCAGTTCGACCGCCCT
>JBOHCO010001007.1:0-8676 GCA_050698895.1 Streptosporangiaceae bacterium | reverse complement strand
CTCCCGGCTCGAGAAACGGGCCGGCCGGAAAAGACCTTAAGACCATCCGCAACAACACCAGGGAGCAATCGCGTGACCGACGTTGTCCTCTTCCATCACGCCCAGGGTCTCACCGACGGCGTCCGCCGGTTCGCCGACCAGCTGCGCGCGGCCGGGCACCAGGTGACCACGCCCGACCTCTACGAGGGCCAGGTCTTCTGCACCCTCTCCGAGGGCCTGGCCTACGCCGAGCAGGCCGGCTTCGGCACCATCCTCGAGCGGGGCCGGCTGGCCGGCCAGGACCTGCCCGCCGGCGTCGTCTACGCCGGGTTCTCCCTCGGCGTCATGCCCGCGCAGCTGCTGGCCCAGACCCGGCCCGGCGCCCGCGGTGCGCTGTTCTTCCACTCCTGCCTGCCCACCTCCGAGTTCGGCGCCTGGCCCGAAGGCGTGCCGGTGCAGGTCCACGCCATGGAGGCCGACCCCTTCTTCACCGACGAGGGCGACATCGACGCCGCCCGCGACCTGGTCAAGACGGCCGGCGACGGCGAGCTGTTCCTGTACCCGGGGAGCGGGCACCTGTTCGCCGACGCCAGCCTGCCCGCCTACGACCCGGCCGCCGCGGCGCTGCTCACCGAGCGGGTGCTCGCGTTCCTGGGCCGCGCCGACGTGGCCGGCGCGATGAGGACCGAGCCCGCCAGGGACGCCGGCGAGCGCGACATGCTCGGCCAGTACCTGGACTACCAGCGCGCGACCATGCTGGCCAAGGCCGGCGGCCTGAGCCAGGAGCAGCTGGCCCGGCCGCACCCGCCCTCGTCGCTCACGCTGGCCGGCCTGCTCTACCACCTGGCCCTGGTCGAGGAGACCTGGATGGTGGCCCGGTTCGCCGGCCGACCCGAACCCGAGCCCTGGGCGGGCATCGACTTTGACGCCGACCCGGAGTGGGAGTTCCGCACCGCGGCCACGCTGGAGCCGGACGCGGTCCGCGAGCGCTACGAGCAGGCCTGCGCGCGCAGCCGCGAGGTCGCCGCCGAAGCCCGTGACCTGGACCAGCTGTCCGCTGTCCAGGGGCACGGCCAGCACTTCACGCTGCGCTGGGTGCTGCTGCACCTGCTGGAGGAGACGGCCCGGCACGCCGGGCACGCCGACCTGATCCGCGAGGCCATCGACGGCCAGACCGGCGAGTGACCCGGCCGGTCAGCCCGGCGCGCTGAACGCCTTCAGCTTCTGGATGCGGTGCACGATGTCCTCGTGCACCGCCTGCGGCGGCTGCGTGCCGTCGACGGCGAACATCCACTCCCGGCCCGCGTAGTAGTCCAGCAGCGGCACCGTCATCTTGGCGTAGACCTGGAGCCGGTGCTCGATGACCGCGGCCGTGTCGTCCGCGCCGCGGCCGCGGGCCAGCAGCCGCCGGACCAGCTCGGGGTGCGGGACGTCGAGGTGGATCGCGGCCTGCACCTCAGCGCCCAGCGGGTGGACCACGGCGTAGGCGGTCTCGGCCTGGGCCACGGTGCGCGGGAAGCCGTCCAGCACGTACCCGTTCGTGGCGGCCAGCACCGGCTTGCGCAGGATGTCCATGACCAGGCTGTCGGGGACCAGGTCGCCCTTGTCCACGTACTTCTTGACCAGCTGGCCGAACGAGGTCTGCTCGCGCACGTGCTGGCGCAGCAGGTCGCCGCTGGAGATGTGCGCGATCCCGAAGCGACTGGCCAGCAGGTCGGCTTGCGTCCCCTTGCCGGATCCGGGCGCGCCGATCAGCAGCAGACGCATGAGCCCTCCGTAGCTTTCCCCGTCCCGAGTGACCAGGGCAGAAACTCTGACTGCTGCGCGGCTGGTTGTCAACGCCCAGGCCGGCCGGCGATAGCGGAGTTATGCCGGCGTTATAGCGGCGTTATAGCGGGGCTATAGCTGGCCTATAGCGGGGCTATAGCGGGCCGCGGGGATTACGGAATTCGCACGCCGCGCCCGACGTACTCGGCATCGGCCCGGCCCTGACGTAGCGTCCGCTTAAGGACGCAGACACGGGAGCCGCCCATGACAGTGCTCGGCCAGGGCCACCGCGACGGCATGGACCGCCGCCAGGCGGGCGTGCCCGGCCTGGCCCAGGTCGCCGTCGCGCAGGGCTGGCGGCCGCTGACCGGCCAGCCGTTCGACGACCAGCTCGCCGGGGCCATCCACGACCTCAGCCGGGTGCTGCTCGGCGTGCCGCCCACGGTGACCGGCCACGACGGCGTCCGGGTGGGCGGCACCGAGTACGGCGACGCCTTCCGGGGCAGCATCAGCGGCCGGACCATCATCGTGGCCAATGCCTGGACCAGCGTGGCGCCCGCGCCCGCCGCCCCGCTGCCCGGCACCGCGGTGTGCGCCGTGGAGCTGTCCTCGGTGCTGCCCGTCGCCTGCGTGCAGCCGCGCCGCTTCCCCGCGCTGACCCGCCTGCCCGAGCGCCCGACCGGCAACCCGGCGTTCGACCTGCGCTACGCCGTGGCCGTCCTGCCCGGCGCCGACCCGGAGGCGCTGACCTGGGACGTGCAGCAGCGCATCATGGCCCGCGAGGACTGGGTGTTCCGCGCCGAGCGCTACGTGCTGGCCTGCGTCAGCGCGGGCGCCTTCGCCGCCGTGGAGGAGGTCAGCCAGCGGATCGGCGAGGTGCTGGCCATCGCCGAGGCCATCGGCGCCGCGGTCACCCCGGTGACCGTCGATGATTCCGACGACGAGCTGCTGGCCCGGGCCGGCCGGCTGACCAGCCTGGAGGACGCCATCGCGTTCCTGGCCTCGCTGAGCCCGGCCGAGCGCGACCGGCTGGCCCGCTCCCCCGCCCCGGTGGCCGCGCTGGCCGACGTGACCACCGCGCAGGAGGCGGTGTCCCGGTTCCAGGCCCTGGACCAGCAGCGCAAGATGGAGCTCATCGCCATCTTCCAGGCCAACTCCTAGCCTCCGGCAGTCCGAGAGCGAATCCTTTCCGGCCCCCGGCGGGTCTTCCTGCTCAGAGGCAATCACCGACGAGAGGATCGCGGCCGATGGAACTGAGCCGCGCGCTGCAGGCCCCCCCTGACCGTCCTGACCAAGGTCCAGCCCGGCCAGCTGGACGCGCCGCCCCCTGCGCGTCGTGGGACGTCCGCGCGCTGATCAACCACATGACCGGCACGACCCGGTGGTGGGCCGGCCTGCTCACCGGCGCGGCCGGCCCGGCTGACGCCGACTACGCGGCCGGTGACTACGCGGTGTGAGGACCGGCAGCGACGCCCGGCCGTGAGGTACTCGCGGACCGGGGCTGTCGTCAGCCCAGGGGCCAGTTCGCCCTGCGCCCCACGACGACATGGCGCCTGCCAGCCGGCTCCGGCCTGATCTCCAGGTCTACCCGGGTCGGCCCGCCGGGCTGACGACGGCCGGGCGGAGGCAGGCCCACCATCTGAGTGCTGGCCTGAGCGGGGCGGAGTCCCGTTCACGGCCCCGGAGCGGGAGGAGAGGCCGATCATGGCGGCAGACCAGGGACATGCCGAAGCTCGCCAGTCATCGCCGGGTGAAACGGCAGGCCGGCCTGGCCGGCCAGGCGCGGGCCGGGCGGCCGGGCTGCTGATGGGCCTGGCCGCGGTCACCCTCGGCGTGGCCTCGTACCTGCACCGCGACGGCCACATCCAGCTCGGCTTCACCGTCATCAACGGCGAGCGCTTCTCTGCCGCGTCTGTTCCCGAAGCGGTCATCGGCTTCGTCCTCGCCATCGGCGCCATGGCCGCCCTGGCGGACTGGCACCGGGCCCGCCCGCTCGCCTGGGGGACGACCATCTTCGCGATCCTCGGCGTGGCCTACGGCCTGAGCGACACCGCGGGCACCGGGCGCGTCATCGACATTGCCTACCACTCGGCCCTCATGACCGTGCTGCTGACGACCGCGATCGTCCTGTGGCGGCGACGAGGCCGGGCGGGCGACGGATCGGTCCAGAACCGGTGAGCGCCTGCCGCGTGACGCGCGCCTTCCTGGTCGGCGTCGCCGGAGCGACCCTGGCCCGGGCCGGCCTGCGCCAGGCCATGCTGACCAGGCTGCGCCGCGACCTCGCCGCTCTCAACGCCGGCGACTACCAGCCGCTGCTGGCGGGCTTCGCTGACGACGCGGTTCTCGTCTTTCCCGGCGGGCAGCACCGATGGGCCGGCGAGCATCACGGGCGTCCCGCGATCGAGGCGTTCCTGCGCGACTTCGCCGCCGCCGGGCTGCGGGGCGACTTCCGGGACCTGCTCATCGGCGGACCGCCCTGGAGGATGCGGGCAGCGGTTCGCTTCGATGACCACGCCGAGGATTCCAGCGGGACGCGGGTCTACGACAACCGCACCGTGCTGTACGTCACCATCCGCTGGGGCAAGGTCGCGCGACAGGAGGACTTCTTCGCCGACACCAGCCGGATCGACGCCTTTGACCAGCAGCTCAGGCTCACCGAGGAGCGCACATGGGACTCGTGATCGTGGATGTCAGCCCGTCGGTGGACGGCTACGTCGCCGGGCCAGGCGTCAGCGTGGCCGAGCCGTTCGGTGACGCGGGCCTGCGCCTGCACCGGTGGCTGGGCTTCGAGGCGACCCCGACGGAGGCCGACCGCGAGCAGGCTGAGCGGATGTTCGCGACCGCCGGCGCCGTGGTCCTCGGGCGACGGATGTTCGAGGTCGGCATCGGCACCTGGGGCCCGGACGGGGCCTTCGGCCTGCCGTCCTTCGTAGTGACCAGACGGCCGCACGAGCCGGTGGTGAAGGGCCCGACCACCTTCACGTTCGTCACCACGGGCGTGCCGGGTGCTCTCGATCAGGCCCGCGAGGCGGCCGGGAGCAAGGACGTGGTCGTGGCCGGCGGGGCGGACATCATCCAGCAGTGCCTGGCCGCCGGACTGGCCGACGAGCTGCGGCTGCATGTCGCGCCCGTCCTGCTGGGCGGCGGAACATCCCTGTTCGGCGGCCCGCCAGCCAGGCGCGCCGAGCTTGAGCAGGCCGGCGTCCTCACCACAGCGCACGCCACCCACCTCACGTTTCAGCTGGCCCCCTCGAGGTAGCGCAGCACGGCGAGGACCCGGCGGTTGTCGCTCTCGGCCGGCGGCAGGCCCAGCTTGCCGAAGATCGACGCCACGTGCTTCTCCACCGCGCCGTTCGACACCACCATCGCCGCGGCGATCCCGGCGTTGGACCGGCCCTCGGCCATCAGCGTCAGCACCTCGCGCTCTCGAGCGGTCAGCGACGCCACGCCCCCAGCCGCCTGATGGCTGGTCCGCAGCAGCAGCCGGACCACCTCCGGATCGAGCGCCGTGCCGCCCGCCGCTACCCGCTCCAGCGCGGTCACGAACTCGCCCACGTCGCCGACCCGGTCCTTGAGCAGGTAGCCGACCCCGCCCGGGTCGTCGGCCAGCAGCCGGGCGGCGTACCGGGTCTCCACGTACTGGGAGAACACCAGCACCCCGATGCCGGGGTGGCGGGCGCGCAGCTCGATCGCGGTGCGCAGGCCCTCGTCGGTGAAGGTGGGCGGCATCCGCACGTCCACCACCGCCACGTCAGGCCGGTGCCGGGCCACGGCCTCGGTGAGCGCCGTGCCGTCGGCCACGGCCGCGCACACCTCGTGGCCGCGGTCGGCGAGCAGCCCGGCCAGGCCCTCCCGCAGGATGGCCAGGTCCTCGGCGATGACGACGCGCATCAGGCCCGCAGCGGGAGCATGATCGTCACGACCGTCGGCCCGCCCGCCGGGCTCGCGATCGCCAGCGTGCCGTCCACCGCGGCGACGCGCTGCTCCAGTCCGTCCAGCCCGCCGCCGGGCCGCGCCCGCGCCCCGCCGTCCCCGTCGTCGGTCACCGTCACCACCAGGGTCTCGTCCCGTCCGGCCACGTCCACGGCGGCGTGGCTGGCCCGGCTGTGCTTGGCCACGTTAGCGAGCAGCTCGGCTGCGCAGAAGTAGGCGATGGTCTCGATGGCCGGGGTGGGCCGGACCGGGACGGCGGCCGTCACCGCGGCCGGGGTGGCGCTGGTCGCGGCCAGGCTGGCCAGCGCGTCCTCCAGGCCGGCGTCCAGCGCGGGCGGGTGGATGCCGCGGGCCAGGTCGCGCAGCTCGGTCAGCGCGGCCCTGGCGTCCTGGTGCGCCGCCTCCATCAGGTCGCGGGCCCGGTCCAGGTCGCCCGGCTCGTCGCCGTCGCCGAGCTGGTCGCGGGCCCGGCCCAGGTGCATGGTCAGCGCCACCAGCCGGGCCTGCGCGCCGTCGTGCAGGTTGCGCTCCACCCGGCGCAGCAGTGCGGCCGAGTCGTCGACCAGCCGGGCCCGGCTGGTCTCCAGCGCGCGGATCCGGTCGGACTGCCCCGACCCGCCCAGCAGCCCGCGCATCAGCCACATGTCGACAATCACCGGCAGCCGGGTGGTCCACGGCGCGATCAGCAGCGCCCCGATGCCGAGCAGGCCGATCAGCAGCGCGCCGCCGAACGTCGTGATCCGCTCGCCGCCGGCCGGGAACGGCGTGCTGATCGGCAGCGGATGCAGCCGGCCGTTCCGCCCCCGGCCCTCCAGCGGGAAGATCAGCCACCACAGCGGATAGGTCAGGTAGAACAGGCCGGCCAGCCAGGGCACCACCGTGAAGTACAGTCCCCAGGCGGCCAGCGGCAGCTTGAGCACCACGTAGGCGATGGCCTTCCAGCCCGGTGCGTCCCGCAGCCGGGCATCGATCCGGCCCAGGACCCCGCGGCCTCTGGCAAACAAAGGGGGCTCTTCGATGTGCGTTCCCAGGATGGCCTCCGCCACCATCCGGTGCGCCGCGCCCAGCCTGCGGCCGGCTGTCGTAGCCACCGACAGCAGCGCCAGGCCGGCGAGCGCCCCGATCAGCGAGGCGGTCAGCACCAGGCCCGGCGCCAGCAGCACGATCAGCGGAACGAACCCGACCACGCTGACCGGGTACATGGCCAGCCAGTACCCCGCCTCCACGCGGGACCGCCGGGTCAGCGGGGTGGTGACGATGAGGCGCGCCACGGCCGCCGGCCGGGACCGGCGGCCGCTGCGCGCGCTCATCGCTGTCATCATCACCATCTTGGCAGGCCCGGACGGGCGTGACCGCTTCTTGCTGTTATCAGATGGCGGGGGCGTTCTGGCTCCGCTGCGCCGGCCGCCAGGCCGCGGTCAGGCATCGCGGCGGGCCAGCAGCCAGCCGCCCGCCGCCAGCAGCACGGCCGCGTACGCGCACAGCGCGGCCAGGCCGGCCCAGGCCGACAGGGAGTAGGCCACCGGCTTGATCACGGTGAGCGAGTTCTCCGCGATGATCTCGGGCAGGAAGCGCTGCACCGAGTGCTGGAAGCTGTCCGGCAGCGCCAGCGTGATCGGCGGCAGCACGAATATCAGCCCGGCGATGACCGCGATCCCGGCCGCCGAGCGGCGCACGATGGCCCCGATGCCCAGCCCGATCACCGCCATCAGGCCCAGGTAGGCCCCGGCCAGCAGCACCGCCTGCAGCACCAGCGGCTGGCCCAGCGTGGCGTGCGGCGCCGGGCTGGTCAGCACCAGCTGCCCGGCGAAGAACGCCCCGAAGGCGGCGATCTCGCCCACGACTAGGGCGATCGCGCCGATCACGGCGGCCTTGGCAGCCAGCATCACCGGCCGGCGGGGCATCGCGGCCAGGGTGGAGGAGATCATGCCGCCCGAGTACTCGCTGGTGATGGCCAGCACCCCGAACGCGGCCATCAGCAGCTGGGCCAGCGCGAGGCCGGTGAAGCCGTCGTTGACGGGGTCGAAGCGGGCCCGGTCCGCGCGTGACAGGTGCGACCAGTGCGACGGGTAGTAGCGCAGCACGACGATGGCCAGGCCGATCGTGCCGGCCAGCGTCAGCGCCGCTATCCACCAGGTGGAGCGCAGCGTGCGCGCCTTGACCCACTCCATCCGGACCGCCTGGACGAGGCCGCTGCGCCCGTCCGGCAGCCGCGTCCCGTGCCGCTCCAGCGTTGCCTGGCTCATGAGCTCCTCGCCTCCGTGCTCCGGTACTCCACGGCGTCCCCGGTCAGGCCGAAGAACGCCTCCTCCAGCGACCCGGCCCGGCCGGCCAGCTCGCGGACCGGGGCGCTGGCCAGCAGCCGGCCCCGGCCGATCACGATGAGCTGCTCGGCCATCAGCTCCATCTCGCTGATCAGGTGGCTGGACACGAACACCGTCCGGCCCTCGCGGGCCATGCCGATGAGCAGGTGCCTGATCCACCGGATGCCCTCCGGGTCGAGGCCGTTCACCGGCTCGTCCAGCATCAGCACGCCGGGGTCGCCGAGCAGCGCCGTGGCCACGCCCAGCCGCTGGGCCATGCCGAGCGAAAACTGTCCCGCCCGCCGCCGGCCCGCGTCCTGCAGGCCGACGATGCCGAGCACCTCGTCGACCCGCGAGCGCGGGATGTCGTTGCTGGCCGCCAGGGCGGCCAGGTGGCCGCGGGCGCTGCGGCCAGGGTGGAAGCCGCGCGCGTCGAGCATGACGCCGACCTCGCGCAGCGGCCAGCGCAGCTGGCGGTAGGCGCGGCCGCCGATGGTGGCCGTGCCCGCGTCGGGCGCGTCCAGGCCCATGATCAGCCGCATGGTGGTGGACTTGCCCGAGCCGTTGGGGCCCAGGAACCCGGTCACGGTGCCGGGCCGCACCTCGAAGCTGAGCTCGCGCACCGCGACCGTCGGGCCGAAGCGCTTGGTGAGCCCTCTCGCGTGGATCATCGGATCTCCGTTCCGCACGCTGG
>JBOHCO010001006.1:0-2034 GCA_050698895.1 Streptosporangiaceae bacterium | reverse complement strand
GGCCGTGGTCGCCGCCGCCAGCCGGGCCGGGGTGCCCGCCGCCCTGGTCGCGGGGGCCATCGGCGGGCCGCTCGCCCCGGCCCTGAGCCGGGCCGTGGCGCTGGCCGAGCTGGCCGGGGGAGCGGCCGCCGCGATGGCCGAGCCCGCGCGCTGGCTGCGCCAGGCCGGCGTGGAGCTGGCGGGCTGGGCCGGCTCGTCCCGGCCCGAACCCCTAGCCTGAGCACGTGCGAGAGATAGCGGTATTCGGCGGCAGCGCCCACCCGGCCCTGGCCGCCGAGATATGCGACGACCTCGACGTCCCCCTCCGGCCCGTGCGGCTGACCCGGTTCGCCAACGACTGCCTGGAGGTCCAGCTCCAGGCCAACTGCCGGGAGCGGGACGTCTTCCTCATCCAGCCGCTGGGCCCGCCCGTGCAGGAGAACCTCGTCGAGCTGCTGCTCATGATCGACGCGGCCCGGGGCGCGTCCGCGGCCAGGGTCACCGCAGTCATCCCGCACTACGCCTACGCCCGGTCCGACAAGAAGTCCATGCCGCGGGTGTCCATCGGCGGCCGCCTCGTCGCCGACCTGCTGGCCACCGCGGGCGTCAGCCGGGTGCTGGCCATGACCCTGCACGCCCCGCAGGTGCACGGCTTCTTCTCGGTGCCCGTCGACCACCTGCACGCACTGCGCGAGCTGGCCGGCCACTTCTCCGCCCGCGACCTCAGCAACTCCATCGTCGTCTCGCCCGACCTGGGCAACGCCAAGCAGGCCGCCGCGCTGGCCCGGATGCTCGGCCTGCCGGTGGCGGCCGGCGCCAAGGAGCGGCACGACGACCAGCGGGTCACGATCAGCTCGATCATCGGCGAGGTGGCGGGCCGGGACGTGATCGTGCTGGACGACGAGATCGCCCGCGGCACGACGACCATGGAGCTGCTGGCCGTGCTGCGCGAGCGCGACGCCCGCGCGGTGCACATCGCCTGCACCCACGGCCTGTTCAGCGACGGGGCGCTGGAGCGGATCGCGGCGGTGCCCGAGGTCGAGGAGATCGTCTGCACCAACACGGTGGCCATCCCGGAAGACGGGTCGGTGCCCAAGCTCAAGGTCATCTCCATCGCCCCGGCGCTGGCCGAGGCCATCCGCCGCATCCACGAGGGCGAGTCGGTCAGCGCGCTGTTCGACCCCAGCTAATCCTCGGGCGCGTGGTCTCCGGCTGGCTCGTGGTCTCCGGCTGGCTCGTGGTCTCCGGCTGGCACTGAGCCCGCGGCCAGCGGGAAGACGGCGCTCCTGACCCAGCGTGCCCCGGCCGCCGCCCGGGTCATCAGCGTGACCGCGGCGGCCTCGGCGTCGATCGGCAGGCCGGCCCGGACGGCCGCCTCGGCGGCGCGCAGCTCGCTCACGAGGTGCCCCTCGCCCACGGTCAGGTGGGGGACGACGACCTCGAACCGGCCCTCGTAGGGCGGGAACCCGGGGAAGGCCCGGCCGACGCAGCCGGTCCGGGCGGTGAAGGGGCCGGGCGGGTCGGGCGCGAGCCAGAGCACCTCAGGGCCGAACCAGGCGGTGCGGCCGAGCCGGAACCGGAACCGGCCGACCGCCGCGAACAGCCGCTCCAGCTCGGCCAGCACCGGCGGGCCGATCGCGCCGGGCGGCAGGAACGGGTACAGCACCGTGATGTGGGCCGGGATGCCCAGCGGCGCGCTGGAGTCGAGCCGCTCCCGGTGCCGGGCCACGGCCGGCTCGGCCGCGGGGACCTCGACGATCAGCGCGCTCTGCGGGCCCGGCGGCACCACGGCGCTAAGGGGCGTTGTCGGAGGAGGCGGCCCAGGCGGCGACCTGGCTGCGCGAGGTGTAGCCGAGCTTGCCCAGGATGTTGGCCACGTGCCGGGCGGCGGTGGCCGGGCTGATGAACAGCTCCCTGGCGATGTCCTTGTTACTGCGGCCCTGGACGATCAGCGCGACGACCTCGCGCTCACGGACGGTGAGGCGCCCGGCGGGGAGCCCGGCGCCGGAGGCGGCCAGCCGCCGGTCGGGCGCCGGCGGCCGGGCGGGCCACCCG
>JBOHCO010001005.1:0-8223 GCA_050698895.1 Streptosporangiaceae bacterium | reverse complement strand
CACCGCGACCGTGCCGGTGGCGCCGAACGCGGCGATGATGACCCGGGTCCCGAACGCCGTCGCCTCCACCCGCGCCCGGTAGATCTCCGGGGCCCTGGTGGCCAGCGTGAGCCCCACCATGGCGCCGGACAGGAAGTGATCGACCAGCACCGAGCGGTTGCCGCTCAGCCAGTCCAGCGCGATGAGGCCGTGCGCCCCCGCGGGCTGCGCGGCCGCCTCCTCCGACAGCAGGGCGAACAGCGAGATCCCCCGCCGCCCGGCCTCCTCGAGGTAGGCGCGGGGCACCGCGTGCTCGGCGAACCAGGCGAAGATGTCGCCCACCCCGCTCTGGCCCGCCTCGTAGCCCCACAGCCCGGCCACGATGCCGCCGTGCACCGCGCCGCACATGCCCGGCACCTCGGCCAGCCCGGTGGCGTTCATGACGTGGCAGGTGGAGGTGCCCATGATGGCCACCATCTGGCCGGGCGCGATGGCGTTGGCGGCGGGCGGGGTCACGTGCGCGTCCACGTTGCCGACGGCCACGGCGATGCCTTCCGGCAGGCCCGTCCGGACGGCCGCCTCGGCGGTCAGCCGCCCGGCCAGCGTGCCGAGCTGAGCCACGGGGTGGGCCAGCTTGTCGTCGGCGAAGCCCGCGAAGGCCGGGTTCAGCGCGGCAAGGAAATCCCTTTCCGGATAGCGGCCGTCCTGGTAAATGCCCTTGTAGCCGGCGGTGCAGGCGTTGCGGGTCTCGGTGCCGCACAACTGCCAGATGATCCAGTCGGCGGCCTCGATCCAGCGGTCGGCCCGGTGATAGACCTCCGGGTCCTCCTCCAGCAGTTGCAGGCCCTTGGCGAACTGCCACTCCGAGGAGATCTTGCCGCCGTAGCGGGCCAGCCACGGCTCGCCGCGCTCGGCGGCCAGGGCGTTGATCCGGTCGGCGTGCGGCTGCGCGGCGTGGTGCTTCCACAGCTTGACGTAGGCGTGCGGCCGGCCGGCCAGGTCCGGCAGCGTGCACAGCGGCGTCCCGTCGCGCAGCACCGGCAGCACGGTGCACGCGGTGAAGTCCGTGGCGATGCCGATGACCTGGGCCGGGTCGATTCCGGCCCGCTCGATCGCCGCGGGCACGGCCTGCCGGAGCACGTCGACGTAGTCCCGCGGGTCCTGCAGCGCCCAGTCGGGCGGCAGCACCTCGCCGGTGGCGGCCAGCACCTCGTCCATCACGGCATGCGGGTACTCGTGCGTGGCGCTGCCCAGCTCGGCGCCGTCCCGGACCCGGACGACCAGCGCGCGGCCGGACAGCGTCCCGTAGTCAACGCCGATCACGCACGGCTCGCCGGCCGCGCGGGCCGGGTCCGCGCCTGCCGGTTCCGCGTCCGCCGGTTCCGCGTCCGCCGGTTTCGCGTTGTTAGCGCTCACACCCATGTTCCCTGGCCATCCTCTCTACCTGCGAAGACTGCATCAGTGTGCGCTATGTCCGAGGCGGGGCAGCACTCGCCCGCACGATCAGCTCGGTGCTGACGGGCCGCTGCGGGCCGTCGGCGCTGGCGCCCGCGATCTTCTCGACCAGCAGCCGCAGCGCCCGCCGCCCCAGCTCGTCGAAGTCCTGGCGCACCGTGGTCAGCGGCGGGCAGAAGTACGCGGCCTCCGGGAGGTCGTCGAAGCCGACCACGCTGACGTCGTCGGGCACCGGCCGGCCGTGCTCGGCCATGGCCCGGAGCACGCCCAGCGCCATCTGGTCATTGGCGCAGAACACCGCGGTGACCTCGGGCCGCGCGGCGAGCCGGCGAGCCAGCTCGTAGCCGGACCGCGAGGTCCAGTCCCCGGTCAGCGCCGGCGGCGGCGTCAGGCCCGCGGCGGCCAGGGCCTGCTGCCAGCCGATGGCCCGCTCCCGGCCGTCCAGGCTGGTCTGCGGCCCGCTGACGAAGTGCACGCTGCGGTGGCCCAGGCTCAGCAGGTACTCGGTGGCCGAGCGGGCCCCGGCGATGTTGTCCACGGCCACCGAGGCCAGCGGGGCGCTGGTGCCGCAGCCCACCGCGACCAGCGGCACCTCGGGCGGCATGCCGCCCAGCGCGGACACCGCCGAGATGCTGGGGGCGATGACGATCACGCCCTCGACGCCCTGGCCGAGCAGCCGCTCCACGGCGTCCAGGGCCGCGCCGTGGTCGATGGCCGGCAGGCTGGCGATGGAGACGAAGTAGCTGCCCGCGGCGGCCTGCTCGATCCCGTAGAGCATCGACGCCGGGCCGAACAGGTCGGTATCGCAGCTGATCACGCCGAGGGTGTGCGTCCGGCGGGTGACCAGGGTGCGCGCGGCGGCGTTAGGCCGGTAAGCCAGCTTCCTGATCGCCGCCAGCACGTTGTCCCTGGTCTGCGGGCGGACGTTGGGGTGATCGTTAACGACGCGGGAGACGGTCTGGTGCGACACGCCGGCCAGCCGGGCCACGTCGGCCATGACCGGCCGCCGGGCGGGCGGTGCCGCCTGCCGGGTCAGGTGAGCGACTGACGGGCGGATGGCAGAGCCCCCCGCTGACGAAGCCATGCCCACGATCTCCTCTCGCCAGTCAGGCGCGAACCGTCCTGGTTGGACAATGTTCGCACATCCGCGAGAGGTCCGCCCGTCACCGGTCGGCCCGCCGACCGGTGACGGGAGGCCGGAGGCGACAGGCCTGCCCGCGCGGGCCGGCGAGCGGCCCGGCTCAGCACGGAATAGGACGGCCGTTCCTCTTCAGCTCGAGCCAGGTGCCCGGCGAGTTCTGGATATCCGTGAACGCCGTGCCCCGGCTCCGCAGCCCCCGCGGCGTCGCGATCCGGGTGCCGCCGGCCGCCATGAAGATGCGCTGCGGATGCCCGTGGCTGATCGGGAAGGCCGGGTGGCCGGACCCGTTGAGGTCGTACCGGCCATCGGTGATCGCCAGCTCCGGGTGCACGAAGTCAGCCATCGGCGGCAGCCACTCATGCCCGCTCCGGCATACCTCCTGGCGCTCGGCTATCCACTCGACCTTGTTGTCGGGGCGCCTGGACTTCAGCACGAAGTTGACGCACCGGCTCAGGCGCCCGTCGCACAGCACGTACGAGGCCTTGTGCGCGACCTGCGTCTGGTATGCGGCGGACACCATGACCTTGTCGCCGGGCCTCGGCACCATGCTCGTGACCCGCTTGATGGCCGTCTCGGGGACGGCCTCGAACCAGAAGAAGTACGACGCCTTGTTCCGCGAGCTGACGTTCTGGGCGGTCCCGTCCTGGATGAGCGAGGTGTTCTTGACGGTGGCGTCCCCGATGCCCGGCCAGATCACCGAGCCGTCGTTGCCCGCGAAACTGCAGCACACCTTCGGCACGCGCCAGCTCGCGGTCACGAAATCGGGCGCCGGAGACGTGTCCCGGTACCCCGACCAGTTCAGCAGGCCCAGCGCGCCGGCCGCGCGGGACGGGCTGGTCGCCATGCCGGCGGCCCCGCTCTCGCAGGTCAGGGTGGACATCCACCGAGCGTGCCAGCGCGCGGCGGTGGCCAGGATGCCTCTGCGGCCGCCGGGCAGGCCCAGCGCACGGGCGGATGGCTGGGTCCCCGGCCGCCGCGGCGTGTAGACCGTCACGCCAGGGCCGCAACCGCGGACGCGGTGCGCGATCAGGCCGGCCGGCGCGCTCGCGGCCGTGCTGGCCGGGCTCGGCGATCGGGCTGGTAAGGCCGAGGCCAGGCCCGGCAGTGCGGCGATGGCCAGGCCGATCGTGACTCCGGTTGCCGCCAGCAGACGCACGCGACGCATGGGCAATCCTCCCGTCAACTGCCGGACCGGCGGCGAGTGCTGGGTCCCGGACAAATCTCCGTTAACAAGGATTTAGTGTCAAGGCAGGACCGCATCGGGGACGGGCCCGGAGAGGCCCCGCTGGTCGCCCGGCAGGCGGCCAGCGGGACATCCGGACGCGGTCAGCCGCCGTTCTGGCGGGCCTGCATCGCGGCCCGGTACTCGGCCACGACGATGTCGGTCAGTTCCTCGACCGACGTCTCGGCGCTGGCCTTGTCGAAGGTGATCTCGCCGTGCTGCAGCAGGTTGACGCGGTCGCAGACCTCCAGCACCTGGGCGTAGTTGTGGGCGATGATGATGATCGAGACCTCGCCGCGCTGCTTGAGGTCGCGGACCAGGCTCAGGATCAGCGCCCCCTCCTTGACACCCATGGCGGCCAGGGGCTCGTCGAGCAGCAGGATCTTCGCGTCAGAGTAGACCGACCGCGCCACGGCGATGCCCTGCCGCTGGCCGCCGGACAGCTTGGCCACCTCCACGTCGACCGACGCGATGCCGACCCCCATTTCGGCCAGGTGCTGCTTGGCCAGCGCGCGCATCTTCCGGTTGTTCAGCAGCGGCCCGCGGTGGAACTCCCGGTTGAGGTACATGTTGTGGTACACGCTGAGCTCGTTGATGAGGGCCAGGTCCTGGTACACCACGTCGATGCCGAGCGACCGGGCGTGGGTCACCGACTTGAGCGACACCTCCTCGCCGTTCAGCAGGATGCGGCCGGAGTCCTGGGCCTGGAACCCGCACAGGATCTTCAGCAGCGTGGACTTGCCGGCGCCGTTGTCGCCGAGCAGCCCGAGCACCTCGCCGCGGCCGAGGCGCAGGTTCACGTCCCGCAGGGCCGTGACCGCGCCGAACGACTTGCTGATGTGCTCGGCCCGCAGGACATCGGTGACCGGCGGCTTGGCGTCGGCCGGCACCGCGCCCGGAGTGTCGGTGGTCATCAGCTTCGTCCTGCCCTTCGCAGCCGGGTGAGGTAAACGTTGGCGACCATGGCGCCGCAGATCGAAACGCCGAGGATGATCTGGAACGGGTTGCTGCTGATGCCCAGCAGGTTGAAGCCGTCCTGGAGGATGGCCAGGACCAGCATGCCGACGAAGGCGCCGATGACGGTCCCGGAGCCGCCCGCCAGCGCCGTGCCGCCGATGACCGCCGCGGCGACCGCGTAGAACATCGGGGTATAGCCGCCCGCGCTGGGGTCGATGGTGCCGATCCGGAACGCCTCGAGGAGGCCGGCGACGGCCCCGAGCAGGCCGGTGAGCATGAAGTTGCCGAGCTTGATCCGGGCGACGCTGATGCCGGCCTCGCTGGCGCCGACCAGGTTCCCCCCCGTGGCGATGGTGTGCAGCCCCCAGCGGGTCCGGGTCAGCAGGATCTGGCACAGAATGACGATCACCACAGCCCAGATGATCTCGGCCCAGGAGAAGCCTCCGAACCACCGGCCCAGGCCTGCGGCCGAGCCAGTCGGCAGGCTCTTCTCCTGAGCAGCCGAGGTGGTCAGCGTGAACCCGTAGATGATGAAGGAGGTGCCGAGCGTGGCGACGAAGGACGGCAGCCTCAGGAAGACCACCAGCGCCCCGTTGAGCAGTCCGATGAGGACGCCGCAGAGCAGCGCGGCGACGATGGCCAGGAACAGCGGGAAGTGGTAATAGGTGTTGAAGAAGAACATCAGGAACGGCGACAGCGTCCAGATGAAGCCGACCGATAGGTCGATCTCGCCGCAGATCAGCAGGAACACCTCGGCGGCCGCGATGATGGCGTACGGTGCCGTGCCGTCGGCGACATTGATGATGTTGAGCCTGGTGAAGAACGAGGTGTGGGCCGAGCTGACGAGGCCGAAGTACAGCACCAGGGCCACGGCGACGATGAAGACGCTGGCCTCGCGCTGCTGCAGGAAGACGGTGCCGCCACGCCGGAGCACGGATCCGAAGCCTGAACCTTCACCGCCGGGAGGACCGGCCAGCGGTTCCGTGCTGCGCTGAGCAGTCTCGCTCACGTCACTTATCCGTTCTGTCGACCCGCCTGCCGGCGGGGCCTGGGGCGGATCGCGCGCGGCACCCGGCCGGGGCAGGAACCCCGGCCGGGTGCCGCCGTGCGCGCGGGGTCAGACCGTGATCGGGCCGGTCCGCGAGAGGAGCTTCTCGGCCGTCGTGGAGCCCTCGAACCTCGAGGTGGGCGAGGTGTACGGGTCCACGTTGGCCTTGGTCACGAACTTCAGGCCGGTGTCGGTCTCGGGCGGGGAGACCAGGCCGCCGGAGAGCTTGAACAGGTACAGGTACAGCGTAGGCAGGAAGCCCTGCAAATAGGGCGACTGGTCGATGGTGAAGCCGATCTGGCCCGCCTTGACCGCGGCCAGCGTGGCCGGCTCGAGGTCGAACCCGCCGGATGCGACCTTGCTGGTCAGGTTGTACTTGGCCAGCGCCGGGCCGAGCAGCGCGGTGTCGCCCCCGTCCACGGCGAACACGCCCTGCAGCTTGGGCCCGTTGGCCTGGATGAACTCGGGGACGCTGGTGGTCTCCTGGCTCTGCGACGCGCCCGCGTCAAAGCCGGCCGTGTGCAGGATCTTCAGGCCCTTGCCCGCGGCCAGGATGGCCGCGTTGGCGCCGTCCAGCCGGGGCTGGATGTTCAGCGCGCCGGGCTGGGCGATAATCCCGCAGGCGGTCCCGCCGTGCGGCATCGCGGCCGCGATGCGCTTGCCGACCTCCTGGCCCGAGGCGAACAGCTCCTGGCCCACGTAGGCCAGGCCGTTGGTCGGGTTGTTGGTCGACCCGTTGGCGTTGTAGGTCACGACGGGGACGCCCGCGGACAGCGCCTTGTCGATCGGACTGATGAACGCCGTCGCGTCGACCACGGTAGTGGCGATGCCCGCGGAGTTCGCGGCGATGGCGGCGTTGAGCGAGGTCAGCATCGTCGGGACGGTCGGCTGGGTCGAGGTCGCGCCGGTCCAGGCCGGCGTCGGGATACCGAGCAGGGCCGCGGCGTCCGCGAAGCCGTACTGGGTCGGGGTGAAGAACGAGTTGTCAGTCACGTGGTTGACGAACGTGAACTTCCACTTGGGCGTGGTGGGGAAGTTCCCGGCCGTGTCCTTGGCCGCCTTGGCCGGGCTGGTGGCCGAGCTGCACGCAGCGATCAGGGCCGACGCGGCGGCCGTCGCGCTGACCAGGCCAGTGCCCTGCAGGAGCCGACGGCGGGTCGGCCCGTCCTTCATGTTGAGGGTTTGGATCGCCTCATCGACCTTGGGGTCGACTTTCCCCATCGCAGACCTCCGGGATGTAGTGGGACTGGGCATCCGCCTCCGAACAGGCGCGGACACCTGGAACCTGAGCAGGCCGGAGGTCCAGCGACGGCGCTGTCACTGGCTGACACCTGGAACGCCGTGGTGCATAGCGTCCCGGTCGCCTCATGGCCTTCCTGTCACCTGACGGCTCGGCCGCCGGCCCGGACGAGTCCTGGTCGGCGGCCGCGCCGCTGACGGGCGTGGGCACTCTGACGACGGGTCGAGTCGCGGTGGATGGCCCGTCGTTGTGAGCGCTAACATCTCGTCGGCAGCACATATCAGACGCCACAAGCTAGAACAGGGGTAGATCAACAGTCAATGCTGACAACGCACAGATGCGAAGATGTAATTTACCTGCCGGCAACGGTCGCCAACCGCCAGCAAGCGGGATGCAACGCGGATGTGATCGGCGCGGTACATCCCCGGCCCGCGGGCGCCACCTTGCGAGCGCCGGCGCGACCAGCCGAAAACGGCCTGGCCGGCACCGGTGATCGCGCTCGCCCTTCCCTTGGCTAACCCCCGATGGGGGTGGTCGGAAACCCGTCCGCGGACAGAAGGAAATCCTTATCCTTCGGCGGGCTCCATCTCGGCGGCCAGCTTCATGGCCTCCTCAATGAGCGTCTCCACTATCTGCGATTCCGGAACGGTCTTGATCACCTCGCCGCGCACGAAGATCTGGCCCTTGCCGTTGCCCGAGGCGACGCCGAGGTCCGCCTCGCGAGCCTCGCCGGGGCCATTCACCACGCAGCCCATCACCGCGACGCGCAGCGGCACGTCCATCCCCTCAAGCGCCGCCGTGACCTCGTCGGCCAGCTTGTAGACGTCCACCTGGGCCCGGCCGCAGGACGGGCAGGACACGATCTCGAGTCCGCGCTGCCGCAGGCCGAGCGACTCCAGGATCGCGATGCCGACCTTGACCTCCTCGACCGGCGGCGCGGACAGCGAGACCCGGATGGTGTCCCCGATGCCCTCGGCCAGCAGGGCGCCGAAGGCCACCGCCGACTTGACCGTGCCCTGGAAGGCCGGTCCCGCCTCGGTGACTCCCAGGTGGAGGGGGTAGTCGCACTGCTGGGCCAGCAGCCGGTAGGCGTTGATCATGACCACCGGGTCGTGGTGCTTGACCGAGATCTTGATGTCGGTGAAGCCGTGCTCCTCGAACAGCGAGCACTCCCAGAGCGC
>JBOHCO010001004.1:0-2288 GCA_050698895.1 Streptosporangiaceae bacterium | reverse complement strand
GCAGCGGGGTGAGCTGGCCGCGGACCAGGCCGCCGGCCCAGCGCGAGATCAGCCCGTCGTCCCGGCACCGAGCTATCACGGCGAGCGCCGCGGGCAGGCGGATGCCTCCGGGCTGCTCCGGCCCGGTGAGGTCGAAGTCCGCACCGGCGTCGTAGTCCCCGGCGCCGGGCCCGCCGCGGTCGGCGCTGGCGGCCTCGCCGGAGTTGCCGGAGTTGCCGGAGCCGCCGAGCCAGAGCTCCTGGGTAATATCCGGGGTGTCGTGCGCGGTCGGCGGGGCCGGCGCGGTGAGCTCCATGCGCAGCACCGAGATCGGCTCGCGGCCCGGCGTCACGACCGGTGACTCCGGAGGCGGCCCCGGCCGGGTCGGCTTGAACAGCACGGCCAGGCTGGGCGGCGTGCCCGAGGCCGGCCGTGGTCCGGCCGCCGGCGGACCGGCATCCCGGCGCCGGAATCGGCGCCGGCCGGGCCCGTCCTCCCGGTCGGCCCGGCGGGTCCGGCTGCCCAGCACGATGCCGATCCCGATGGCGATGATGGCCCAGTCCAGCAGCCCGACCAGGACCGCGCGGGCCCCCCACAGCGGCGCGACGACCGCGATGACCAGGACCCGTCCGCCGGCCGGCATGGTCAGCACGGCCAGGGCGGCCCGGTTCGTGGGGCTGGGCCGGTCCGCGGCGCCCCCCGCCCCGGACCCGGCCAGGCGCTCCGGGCCGGACCAATCGGCGCCGCCGCCCGGCCCGGACCCGGTCCGGGCCAGGCGCGCCGCGCTGCAGGCGGTCATCGTGTCGTGGATCGAGACCAGGCTCAGCACCCCGATGCCCAGCGGCCACATGTCGCCCCAGCCCTGGGCGGCCGCCCCGGCCGTCAGCCCGGCCAGGACGATGTATTCGAAGATCCGCGCGGCCAGCCCGGCCAGCCACGCCTCGCGCGCGGCCGCGGGATCGGCGCCGGCCAGGTCAGCGGGCCCGGTGAGCCGGCGCGCGGCCACGAAGGCCAGGTAGCCGGCGGCCAGCGCCAGCACCCCGTTGACGTTGCCCGGCCTGGTCCCGGCGGTGAACCAGCCCGCCGCGCAGATCCCCAGGGCCAGCGCGACCCCGGAGACCGAGACGCCGGTCAGTCTCCGGCCGGCCATCCAGTCGGTGACCCGGTACGCGAGATCCTCGGCCGCGGCGGCCAGCGCGCGCCCTGGCCCGCCCGGCTCGCGCGGGCGCAGGGGACCGGGAGGCACTCCGCCGAGCACGGTGTCGGCGGTGCCGTCGGCCGGTCCGCCGGCCGGCCCGTTCAGCGCAGCGCCGATCGGATCCTCCGTAAGGTGAGCCAGTTGCCCGTCTGAGCGATCTCCCTGGCTAGCAGCCCGCGACCGGCCGCACGCTCACGACCCAGCCAGCCCGCCGGCCGATGCGTACCGTTCGCCCCTGTGACTGCCAGCTTAAATACCCAGGCCCGGTTCATTCGGAACGCCGGTCGGCGTGGCGCATATGGAGCGTGAAGGGGAGGTGGGCCGGGGGGAAGGGGAGGTGGGCGGGAGCGGGCATTGGCGGTCCTGGCCGAGGTCAATGGCGCGCGCAGCCGGGCACGGGCGGCCCGGTAGGGTCCCGGTCATGCAGACGGTCGCGGTAGTCCTGGCCGGCGGCAGCGGCCGCCGGTTCGGCGGCAGCATGCCCAAGCAGCTTCGCCTGCTGGCGGGCCGGACGCTGCTGGAGCACTGTGTCGCCGCGTTCGACCAGGCGCCGTCGGTGGACGAGGTGCTGGTGGTCATCGCCGGGGATTTCGCCGCTCAGGTCACCGCCGAGCTGGGCCGGTACGGCAAGCTGGCCGGGGTGGTGCCCGGCGGCAGCGCCCGGACCGACTCGACCCGGCAGGCCATCACCGCGATCGGCCTGTCCGGGCGGGACTGCAACGTGCTGTTCCATGACGCCGCGCGCCCGCTGGTCGACCAGCGGATCATCGCCGACTGCGCCGCCGCGCTCGAGCGCTGGCAGGCCATCGGCGTCGTGGTGCCGTCGTCCGACACGATCGTGGAGGTGGCCGAGGGAACGCTGGGCCGGGTGCTGCCCCGCGACTCGCTGGCCCGCTGCCAGACGCCGCAGGGCTTCCGGTTCTCGGTCATCCGCCGGGCCTATGAGCTGGCCGCCGCCGACCCCGGCTTCGCCGCGCTGAGCGCGACCGACGACTGCGGTGTCGTGCGCCGCTACCTGCCGGAAGTGCCCATCGGCGCGGTGCCCGGCAGCGAGCGCAACATCAAGGTCACCTACCCCGGCGACCTGGCCATCGCCGAGGCCCTGCTGCGG
>JBOHCO010001003.1:0-2732 GCA_050698895.1 Streptosporangiaceae bacterium | reverse complement strand
GGCCCGCGGTGCCGATGAGGCCCGCGCGGGTTTGGCTAGCGCTGCCCGCGGCCTTTAGCGCGGCCGACCGGGGCCGACCGGGGCCGCTAGCGCAGCCCGGGCCGCTTGGCCAGCGCCGTGCGCAGCAGGCGGTCGATGAGCTGCGGGAACGGCAGGCCGCTCACCTCCCACATCTTCTGGAAGTAGGAGGCCGGCGACAGCCCCGGGATCGTGTTGATCTCGTTGACCAGAATCTCGCCGCTGCTGGTGTAGAAGAAGTCCACCCTGGCCAGTCCCTCACAGGACACCGCGTCGAACACCAGCGCGGCCAGCCGCCTGATCTCCTGGATGGCCGCCGCCGGGATCGGCGCCGGGATGGCCATGCCGCTGGCCGCGTCCAGGTACTTGGCCTCGAAGTCCCAGAACTCCTCGCCGCCGTCGATCAGCAACTGCCCGGGGAGGCTGGTGTCCGGCGGCGCGCCGTTCTCGCCCTCCAGCACCGAGACCTCGACCTCACGGCCGTCCACGGCCGCCTCGATCAGCACCTTGGGGTCGTACTGCCGGGCCAGCGCTATCGCCTCGCGCAGCTGGGCCAGGTCGTGGGCCTTGGACGTGCCGATGCTGGAGCCGCCCCTGGCCGGCTTGACGAACAGCGGCCAGCCCAGGTCGGCGATCTCGTCGAGCACGCGCTTGCGCTCGGGATTCACGGGGTGCTCGGCCAGGCCGGCGGCATCGAACTGCTCGTCGGCCGGCCAGTCCCGCTCGCGGAGCACCACGTACGGCCCGATCGGCAGGCCCTTGGCCGCGAAGATCAGCTTCATGTAGTCCTTGTCCAGGCTGACCGCGCTGGACAGCACGCCCGCGCCCACGTAGGGCACCCCGGCGATCTCCAGCAGGCCCTGGATCGTGCCGTCCTCGCCGAACGGCCCGTGCAGGACCGGCAGCACCACGTCCACGTCGCCGAGCAGGTGCGGGATGTGACCCGGCGCGCTGGCCTCGACCAGCCCAGCGCCGGGCTCAGACCCCGCCCTGGGCGCCACCGCGGACCCCGGCTCGGCCGCCGCCTCCACCGAGGGCAGCTTGCCGCCGGTGATGGCCAGCCGGCTGGGCTCGTCGGCGACTAGGACCCAGTTGCCCTCGCGGGTGATGCCGATGGGGACCACGTCGTACCTGGACCGGTCGATGGACCCGAGCATGTTCCCGCCCCCCATGCAGGAGACGGCGTGCTCGGGGCCCCGGCCGCCGAACACGACCGCCACCCTGATCTTGCGCTGCTCGCTCACAAGTCCCTCCAGTTCTTTTCCGGCGCGCTGCCCATGCCCCTCGGGGGCGTCTACACCCTTAGACGCCGTAGCGCTCCGGCTTGGCTGACCGGCTGGCCAGCAGCATCGCCGCCTGCCTTATTTCCAGGCCGTCCTGCAGGACGGCCGCGATGACCTCGGTCATCGGCATCTCCACGCTGTGCCTGCGAGCAAGCTCGAGCACCGACTGAGAGGATTTCACGCCCTCCACGGTCTGCGTCGTGCCGGCGAGAACTTCGGCGAGCGGCCGCCCGCACCCCAGCTGCTCGCCAAACCTCCGGTTGCGCCCCAGCGGGGAGCTGCACGATGCCACCAGGTCGCCGAGCCCGGCCAGCCCGGCGAAGGTGTGCTCGTCGGCCCCGAGTGCCGCCCCGAGGCGGGTGATCTCGGCCAGCCCGCGGGTGATGAGCGTGGCCCTGGTGTTGTCGCCCAGACCCATGCCGACGGCGATGCCGACGGCCAGCGCGATCACGTTCTTCACCGCGCCGCCCAGCTCGCAGCCGATGACGTCGGGGTTGGTGTACGGACGGAAGTACCCGGTGTGGCAGGCCTTCTGGAGCTGATCGGCGGTGCCCTCGTCGGCGCAGGCCACGACCGTCGCGGAGAACTGCCGGGTCGCGATCTCCCTGGCCAGGTTGGGGCCCGACACCAGCGCGATACGGTCCGGCGCCGCGCCGGTCACCTCGGCGATCACCTCCGACATCCGCTGGCAGGTGCCCAGCTCGATGCCTTTCATCAGGCTGACCAGCAGCGCGGTCGGCGGCAGCAGCCCGGTCCAGCCAGCCAGGTTGGACCGCAGGGTCTGGGCGGGCACCGCGAGGACGACCAGGTCCGCGTCGGCCAGGGCCGCCGCCGGGTCAGGCGTCGCGGTGAGCGCCGGGGCCAGCGCGATGCCCGGCAGGTAATCGGGGTTCTCGTGCCGGCCGTTGATGGCCGCGGCGAGCTCCGGGCGGCGGCACCACATCGTGGCCGGAGTCCCCGCGTCGCAGAGCACCTGGGCGAAGGTCGTGCCCCAGGAGCCCGCGCCCATCACGGCCGCTCTCACGACGAGTCGGCCTCCGCCGCCGGCGCGTCCGCCTCGCCGCTGGCCTGCGAGTCGGCCGGCACCGCCGTCTCGCTGCTGTCCTGCTGGAGCTTGCGCAGCTCCTGGCGGAGCTTGCGGCGCTCGACCGCCGGGTGGTACGGCTTGGCCGGCGGTACCTCGCCGCGCAGCTCGCCGACCAGGGCGGTCACGTCGGACATGATCTTGTCGGTGACAGCCCGCAGGTTCTGGCTGGTGAGTGGCTGGCCGGCGAACGCGGACAGGTCGACCGGCGGGCCGGCCATTATCTTGACCGTCTTGCGCGGCAGCACGCGCGGCAGGTAGCTGCCGTAGGGCAGGATCTTCTGCGCGCCCCACACGCCCACGGGGACCACCGGCAGCCCGGCGCCCAGGGCCAGCCGGGCCACCCC
>JBOHCO010001002.1:0-3180 GCA_050698895.1 Streptosporangiaceae bacterium | reverse complement strand
CCGGCCACCGCATCGGGAAACCAGGATTTCCCGCGCGTTCCGGCGCGAATTGGCCATCTGGGGCGTTCGCAATCGCGTGCATGACGGCTATACCGGCTCCCAGCGCCAGCCGTCGTTGTCCTCGCAGACGATCCGCTCGCCATTCCCGGCGACGCCGCTCGCACCATGATCGCTGTCCCGGCAGTACTCGCCCGGCTTGTAACAGGTCCCTCGGGGCCGTCGGCGCAGGGCACGGGCGTGGCATTCCAGGACCGGTCGCTGGACCGCTCGTGCCACGGTGGGATGCGGGTCCGGGACGGGCGGCTGGTGACCGGCTCGCGCCGGCTTGGGGCCTGGGATGACGGCGATAATGACGACGAGCAGGCAGGCGAGCGCCGTTAGCGCTAACAACACCATGCGACGCGGCGAGGCCGGACGCCTGCCTCGCGGCCGTGGCGGCCGGGGGCTGATGCGGGTAGCCGCGCGGTCCCGGCGACGATGCCATCGGACTTCGCCCTTCCTGATGATCGCGGTCGGCGCCCACGGCGCGACTGCGACTGCCTGCGCGCCGGCCAGCGCGTAGTTCCTAGACGCCGACGGAGGCCGCCGGGACTACCAGGACGACGAGATCCGAGCACACCGCGCAGAAATCAGTTGCCGCCCGCGGCCGACGTCTGCTGGACTGCCCCATAACCGCCAGATCAGCCGCCGACGAGCCAGGGAGCGTGCCATGCGTGCAGCGTTCATGTCTTTCCCGAGGGCAATTCCCGCCTATTCGAAGGACATGACGCTTCGTGCGAACGCTCAACTTGGGGATCCTGGCGCATGTTGACGCCGGCAAGACCAGCCTGACCGAGCGGCTGCTGTTCACCGCCGGGGTCATCGACGAGATCGGCAGCGTGGATGACGGCAGTACCCAGACCGATTCGCTGGCGCTGGAGCGTCAACGCGGCATCACGATCAAGTCGGCCGTCGTCTCATTCGTGGTCGGCGACGTCACCGTCAACCTGATCGACACGCCCGGCCACCCGGACTTCATCGCCGAGGTGGAGCGGGTGCTCAGCGTGCTCGACGGCGCCGTGCTGGTGGTCTCGGCGGTCGAGGGCGTGCAGGCGCAGACCAGGGTGCTGATGCGCACGCTGGAGCGGCTGGGCATCCCGACGCTGATCTTCGTGAACAAGATTGACCGTGGCGGCGCGGACACCGGCCGGACGCTGGCGGCCATCGCGGAGAAGCTGACCCCGGCGGTCATCGCCATGGGGTCGGCCCGCGACCCGGGCACGGCGGCGGCCAGCTGCGTCCCGTACTCCGCGGCGGACGGGGAGTTCACGAGCCGGCTCACCGAGGCGCTGGCCGAGCACGACGACGAGCTGCTGGCCGCCTACCTGGGCGAGGCCAGCATCTCCTACGGCCGGCTCCGGCGGGCGCTGGCGGCGCAGTCCCGGCGCGGGCTGGTGCACCCGGTGTTCTGCGGGTCGGCGATCACGGGCGCGGGCGCGGACGCGCTGCTCGACGGGATCGTGCGGCTGCTCCCGGCGGCGCGCGGCGACGGCGACGGGTCGGCCTCGGGCACGGTGTTCAAGGTCGAGCGCGGGGCGGCCGGGGAGAAGATCGCCTACGTCCGGATGTTCTCCGGCACGCTGCGAGTGCGGGACCGGCTGTGCTTCGGCGCCGACCGCACGGGCCGGGTCACCGCGATCGCGGTATTCGAGCGCGGCGCGGCCGCCCGGCGCGACGCGGTGACCGCCGGGCAGATCGGCCGCCTGTGGGGCCTGGCCGAGGTCCGGATCGGCGACGTGATCGGCGCGGTGGGCGCGACCGGGGCGGTGGGCGCGACCGGCGCGGCGGGCCGCGGCCGTGCCGGGGCGGGCTCGTTCCCGCCGCCGACGCTGGAGACCGTGGTGGTGCCGTGCCGCCGGTCCGACCTGGGCGCGCTGTACGCGGCGCTGGGCCAGCTGGCCGAGCAGGATCCGCTGATCCGGGTCCGCCAGGACGACGTGCGCCAGGAGATCTCGGTCTCGCTGTACGGCGAGGTTCAGAAGGAGGTCATCCAGGCCACGCTGGCCGGCGACTTCGGCCTCGAGGTGGGCTTCCGCGAGACCACCACGATCTGCATCGAGCGGCCGGCCGGCCGCGGCGCGGCAGTCGAGGTCATCAACCAGCCGCCCAACCCGTTCCTGGCCGGGATCGGGCTGCGGGTGGACCCGGCCGTAGTCGGCGCTGGCGTGACGTTCCGGCTGGAGATCGAGCTGGGGGCGCTGCCGCTGGCGTTCCTGAAGGCGATCGAGGAGACGGTGCAGCTGACCCTGCACCAGGGCCTGTACGGCTGGCAGGTCACCGACGCCGTGGTCACGCTCACCCGCTCGGGCTACTGGCCGCGGCAGAGCCACGCGCACGCCACGTTCGACAAGAGCATGTCGAGCACGGCCGGCGATTTCCGCAACCTGACCCCGCTGGTCCTGATGGCCGCGCTCCGGCAGGCGGGCACCCAGGTGCTGGAGCCGGTGCACCACTTCCGGCTGGAAGTCCCGGCCGACACGGTGGGCGCGGTGCTGCCCGTGCTGGTCCGGCTGCGGGCCGTGCCGCGCGGCCAGGCGGCGGCGGGCCGGGCCAGCGTGCTGGAGGGCGACATCCCGGCCGCCCGGACGCACGAGCTGCAGCAGTTGCTGCCCGCGCTGGCCCGCGGCGAGGGCGTTCTCGAGTCGGCCTTCGACCACTACCAGCCGGTCCGCGGCCCGTACCCGGCCCGGGCCCGCTGGGACGACAACCCGCTCAATCGCCAGGAGTACCTGCTGCGCCTCGCGCGGCCCGGCCTGGGGCGGCCCCGTTGAGCCCGCGGCCGGCCCCCGGGGCGGAGCGCTGATGTCGTCCGACGAGCAGGTGCTCACCGGCGGGAACGTCGCCGGCCGGGTGGTCCGCGTGGGCGCCACCGTGCGCAAGCCCGCGACCCCGGCGACCCCGGCCGTCGAGGCGCTGCTGCGACACCTGGCGGCGGCCGGGTTCGACGGGTCGCCGCGCGCGCTCGGCCGGGACGAGCAGGGACGGCAGGTGCTGGAGTACATCCCCGGCCCGGTGGCTGACACCCGGCCCCCGCTGGATCCCGGCGGTCTGCTCCGGGTGGGCGCGCTGATCCGCGCCCTGCACGACGCCGCGGCGGACTTCCAGCCGCCGCCGGACGCCCGCTGGGACGTGGTCATCCCG
>JBOHCO010001001.1:0-1072 GCA_050698895.1 Streptosporangiaceae bacterium | reverse complement strand
GCTCTGCCCGCCGAGCGCCGAGTACATCCGCAGCAGGTTGCTCACGCCGGGCTTGGCCTCGTCGTCCACCCGGACCTCGCCGTCGGCGTCGGTCACCGCGCGCATGATCTTCTTGCGGACGGCGCCGGGCTCTTCCAGGATGTCGATGATGCCCTGCGGCGACGACGCCGACTTGCTCATCTTGATGGCCGGGTCCTGCAGGTCGGCGATCTTGGCCACCTCGGGCAGGATGTAGGGCTCGGGCACCACGAACGTCGGCCCGAAGCGGTGATTGAACCGCTGGGCCAGGTCCCTGGTCAGCTCCAGGTGCTGGCGCTGGTCCTCGCCAACCGGCACCTGGTCGGTGGCGTAGAGCAGGATGTCGGCGGCCTGCAGGATCGGGTAGGTGAACAGCCCGACGCTGGCCGACTCCGCGCCGCCCTTGGCCGACTTGTCCTTGAACTGGACCATCCGGCTGGCCTCGCCGAAGCCCGTGATGCACGACAGCACCCAGGCCAGCTCGGCGTGCTCGGCCACGTGGCTCTGCACGAACACGATGGACCGGTCCGGGTCCAGGCCCGCGGCGAACATCTGGGCGGCCGCGATCCTGGTCCGGCGGCGCAGGCCGGCGGGCTGCTGCGGCACGGTGATGGCGTGCAGGTCGACCACGCAGTAGATGGTCTCGTGGGTCTCCTGGAGGGTGACCCACTGGCGTACCGCGCCCAGGTAATTGCCGATGTGGAACGAGTCGGCGGTGGGCTGGATGCCGGAGAACACACGTGGTCGGGACATGCCGGAAGTCTAGTTGCCCAGGGTCAGCGCGAGGCCGAGTAGGTGACCAGCGAGGGCCGGCCGGCGGGCGCGCCGGCGGCGGTGTAGCAGCCGACGTCGCGCACGATCACGTTGCCGGGCGGGCCGGTGGTGGCCCACGGGCTGATCAGGTTGCAGAACCCGCCCGGCGTGGCCTGGAACGGCGTCACCAGCACGGTGTTGGGCAGCCGCCCGACGCGGGGGAAGGTGATCAGCCGCAGCCCGCCGCCGGACCGCACGATGGTGTTCACGCCGCCGGCGGAGTTGAAGTTCAGGGCGGCCG
>JBOHCO010001000.1:0-2563 GCA_050698895.1 Streptosporangiaceae bacterium | reverse complement strand
ACCCGGCGCCGCGGCAGCCGAGCCCGCCGCGGGGGCCGAGTCGGCCGCGCCTGCCCACCCCGCCTGGCCCGTTCCGCCCCGGGTTCTGGCGCAGCCCGCTGCGGGGCCAGTGGCTGACCTCGGTGCTCGGCCTGGTGCTGCTGGGCGGGCTGAGCGTGATGGCCGTGACCGGCCTGCTGTCCTACGCGGCCTACGATCCCCGGCTGCCCGGCAACGACGAGACCCCCGGCGCCGGGCTGCTGCGGTTCTACCTGTTCTCCTGGCCCACCGATCCATCCTGGCTGTACCGGGTGAACCAGGGCGTCCACGTCACGCTCGGCGTCGCGCTGGTCCCGGTCGTGCTGGCCAAGCTGTGGTCGGTGCTGCCCCGGCTGTTCTCCTGGCCGCCGGTGCGCTCGCCGGCCCACCTGCTGGAGCGGATCAGCCTGATCATGGTCGTCGGCGGCGTGCTGTTCGAGTTCGCCACCGGGATCATGGACATCCAGAACTTCTACGCCTTCCCGTTCTCCTTCTACACGGCGCATCTCTACGGCGCCTGGGTGTTCATCGCGGGCCTGGTCATCCACGTGATCCTCAAGTTCCCGCGGATGCTGGCCGGGCTGCGCTCCCGCAGCCTGCGCCGGGAGCTGCGCACGCCGCTGGCGCGGACCCAGCCCGAGGATCCCGACCCGGCCGGCCTGCGGGCGGCCCGGCCCGCGCCGCCGACCATCTCGCGGCGCGGGCTGCTGGCCGCGGTCGGCGGTGGCTCCGTCTTGCTGGCCGCGCTGATGGTCGGCCAGTCGATCGGCGGCTGGACGCGGCGGACCGCGCTGTTGGCGCCCCGCGGCCTGTCCGCGACCCGGCCCGGCACGCTCCCGGTGAACCGGACGGCGGCCGACATCGGCCTGACCGACGCCGACGTCGGCCCCGGCTACCGGCTGGTCCTGGAGGGCGCCCGGCGGGTGTCCCTGACCCGCGCCCAGGTGGCCGCGCTGCCGCAGTACTCGGCCCGGCTGCCGATCGCCTGCGTCGAGGGCTGGTCCGCGTCGGCCACCTGGTCCGGGGTCCGGCTGGCCGACCTGGCCCGGCTGGCCGGGGTCACCGGATCGGCCGGCGCGCGGGTCGAGTCTCTGGAACGGCGGGGCTCGTTCAAGGCCGCCAGCCTGTCCGGGGCCCAGGTGAGCGACCCGCGGGCGCTGCTGGCCCTGCGCGCCAACGGCGCCGACCTGTCCCGAGACCACGGCTACCCCGCGCGGGTGATCGTCCCGGCCGCGCCGGGCGTGCACAACACGAAATGGGTCAGCAAGATCATCTTCGTCGAGGCGCAATGAGCCGAGGCCCAGCGAGCCGGCCCGGAGCGAGCCGGCCCGGAGCGAGCCGGGGCCGAGCGAAGGGCTGGGGGGCCGGGGCGCGGGGCCTGGCCGGCTGGGTCCGGCGCTGGTACGGGGCCGAGCCCCTGCACCTGCTGGCCCTGCTCGCCGCCTTCGCGCTGGCCGGCTACGCCGTCCGCGGCGTGGTCGCGGCCGGCCAGTGGCGCGGCTTCGCGCTCTGGTTCGCCGTCGCCATCGTCGGCCACGACCTGCTGTTGTTCCCGCTGTACTCGCTGGCCGACTGGTCGGTGCGCCGCCTCTTGCCGAGCCGACCCGCCGCCCGCCGACACGACGGCGCGGCCGGGCCGCCAGCCGTCGCCGGCCGGAGCGCCGCTCGCCCTGGCTCTCCAGCAATTTCCCCCTCCGAAACAAGGATCTTCGACGCCCGACCCGCCGCCGCCGGCGACTCCGGCCCAGGCGGGCCCGGTCCGGGCCGCTTCGCCTCGGCCGGCTCGGCCCCGCATAACTCCGGCTCCAGCCCGGCCGGGCCGCCGGCCATCAACTACATCCGGGTGCCCGCCGCCTTTTCGCTGCTGCTCCTGCTGGTCTGGTTCCCGCTCATCCTCGGCCTGTCGTCGCGCACCTACCACCGGGCCAGCGGCCTGGTCACGAGCCCTTATCTGGGCCGGTGGCTGGCCGTTACCGGAGTCCTGTTCGCCGCCTCGGCGGCCACCTACGCGCTCGCGCTGCGCCGCGCCTGCGCCCCGGCTCGCCGGGCCCGCCGCAGCCGCCGTAGGGCCACGTCATCGGGCCGGCGGAGCCACACGGACGGGGCCGGGCGCGCATCCCGACGCACGTCCCGAAGCGCATCCCGCCATCGGCACCGCCGCTTTCATTGACTGTCCATAGCGCGGGTTTTCCCTGTATTCTTCTAGACGGGATCGACGTAACTTATTACTAAAGTGTGACCGGTTAGGGAATCGCTTCCGCCCGACGCCATTATCTGCTATGCGGGTGAATCACCGGTCGACCCCATCCCCGTCTCCGCGACTCTTCTCATCGCGCATATGCCCAGGTCAGAGCCATCTGTTCGGCGCACTGCGCCCGGCCTCAACTATCCGACAAAACCTGACAAACAGGATAAAGGGAAAATTATCTCGATTCGGTATCACCGGTTACCTTCTAGGGCTACTGTGGCCTTCTGGGAGCGGTCCCGAGAGAGAGATTCTGATATGTCTTATCGGAGAGTCGCCCGGTCTTATCGAAGGAACCTC
>JBOHCO010000999.1:0-1699 GCA_050698895.1 Streptosporangiaceae bacterium | reverse complement strand
GGAGTCATCAGCGGCGCGGGTACTTTCAACCAAATTGGCCGCGGCGAGCAGGGCGAGACTGCCGAGCGCGATGGTGAGCATGAGGCTGGCCAGGGCCCGCAACCGGGTCCGGGCCCGGACCGGGCGTCGGCGGCCCGGCCTGGGCCGGGGCACGCGCCGGGCCAGCCCGCGGGCCCGGAACGCGAGGAGGCGAGGGGCGGGACGAGGCGACAGGCGCGCCGACAGCCAGGTCGCGGCGTCGGCCGGGGACAGCCGGCCGGAGGCCAGGGCCTCGACCACCACGACGGCGGCCGCGGGCGGATCCAGGTCGGCGCGCCAGCCGTTGAGGGACAGGTACTGCAGGCCGGCGGCGACCGCAAGCTGCTCGGCCTGCCACGGGAACGGGCGGTGGCGCAGCAGCGCGTGCATGAGGCGGGCGCAGGCCCCGGCGGCGGCATCGCGGCCGGGCCGCAGCGGGCCGGCTCCCGCCTGCGCGGCCTCGGCCAGGGCGGCCTCGGCCAGCGCCGCCCTGGCGGCGGGGAGATCGATGCGCGCGAGGGCGGCGTCGGGGCCGATGCCGAGGACCTGGCCGGCGATCACGACCAGGCCGGCCGTGTCGAGTCCGATCATGCCGCCCGCCGGCGGCGCGGGGGACACAGGGGGACCGTCCCCCCCGGGCGGCACGGTCACGGCTGGTGGTCGCGCAGCAGGTCAAGCAGCCGCTGGTGGCGAGCCAGGTTCTCCTCCAGCAGGCGGCGGAACCGCTTGTCCTGGCGCCGGGTCTCGACCAGGTCGGCAATCGCCTCGCGGGCGACATCGGACACGGAGCGGCCCTCCACCTCGGCGATGGTGGCGAGCAGGTCGGCCAGGTCGGGGTCGAGCCGCAGCACCATGTTCTTGGTCCTGGTCTTCCCGGCTAGGGTACCGTCTGTCATAGTGCCCTCATGATATCTAGATATCTAGGGAGCTGGCAACGATGAACGGGTTGGCCTTCATCCCCAGCCCGCCGGTGAACGGGTTCCACGTGGGCCCGCTGTTCGTGCACCTCTACGGGCTGATGTACGTGATCGCGATCGCGCTGGCGATCTGGATCACGGGCCGCCGGTGGGCGGCGGCGGGCGGGGACCGGGCGCTGGTGGGGGACGTGGCGCTGTGGGCGGTGCCGGCCGGGATCATCGGCGGCCGGATCTACTTCGACGTGACGACGCCGTTTGATATCACCCCGCACTCGTGGTGGGGGCCGCTGGCCGTGTGGAACGGCGGGCTGGGCGTGTGGGGCGGCATCACGGCCGGCGGGCTGGCCGGAGCCTGGCGGGTCCGCCGGTCGGGCGCGAGCGTCGGCGTGTTCATGAACGCGATCGCCCCGGCGCTGCTGGTCGCCCAGGCCGTGGGGCGGATCGGCAACTACTTCAACCAGGAGCTGTTCGGCAAGCCCAGCGGGCTGCCCTGGGCGCTGCAGATCACCCACGCGGCCCGGCTCAGGGCGGGGATCCCGGCGGCCGACCTGAAGTTCAGCACGTTCCAGCCGTCGTTCCTGTACGAGCTGATCTTCGACCTGGCGCTGGCGGCGTTCCTGGTCTGGCTGGGCCACCACCGCCGGATCCAGCCGCAGGGGCTGTTCGCGCTGTACGTGGCGGGGTACTCGGCCTACCGGATCTTCGAGGAGACGATCCGGATCGACTCCTCGGCCTACTTCCTCGGGCTGCGGCTGAACTTCTTC